>DASQJC010000445.1:0-12405 GCA_035631255.1 Candidatus Eremiobacteraceae bacterium
ACATCACGAAGAGGGCCATCGCGAGGATGATGAGGTCGCCGAGCCTGCTGGTCGCGCGGGCAAAGCCTCCGCTGACATCCGCTGTACCACTCTGCCACGCGGACTCTGAGGCCGCTACCGCAGCGGCGTTCGCGATGAGCGAGATGATGATCGCCACGATGATGGCGACGAAGAACCAACCCGCCGCAGCCGAAATGATCGGCCAGAGCGCCATCGGGTTGGTGCTGATGTCGCTGAACCCACCCGTCAAAAGCGCTGTGCCGCCGGCGACGATGAACGCAAAGGCGAATAGCGCAAAGCAGATGATCACCGCGATGAACGGAATCGTCGCGATGTTATAGTTCTTGGTCAAAAGCGTGAATGCCGATTGCAGTTCGGCGATCGGGTCGAATTGCCGCGCGATCATTGAACGCCTCCGAGAAAATGGACGCGAGTGCCTACAATGAGTACAGGCCGCGCGAAAAGCGGAAATGCACTTCCAGCATACGCCCGGGAACTCCTTAGTCGTGCGAAGAAGCGATGAACTTCCGACCAAATCCGGAGAGCTTTCCTTGACCGATCCCCTCACCATCGCCGGGCGGGGCTTCCGCTCGCGGCTCATCGTCGGCACCGGCAAATTCGCCAGCCCCGAACTCATGGCCGACGCGCTCGCCGCTTCGGGCACCGAACTCGTAACCGTGGCGTTGCGTCGGGTCGACCTCGAGCGCCCCGACGATCCGATCACCGCCTTTATCGACCCCGAACGCTACCTTATCATGCCGAACACCTCAGGCGCCGCGACGGCAGATGAGGCCATCCGGCTTGCGCGGCTCGCTCGGTCCGCCGGCCTTCCGCCATGGATAAAGGTAGAAGTGATCCCGGATCCGCGGTTTCTCATGCCCGATCCGGTGGAAACGCTGCGCGCGTGCGAGCAGCTTGTCGGCGAGGGGTTCATCGTGCTCCCCTACATGCACGCCGACCCCGTGCTCGCAAAGAAACTAGAAGAGGTCGGTGTCGCGGCCGTGATGCCGCTCGCCGCCCCGATCGGCTCCGGGCGCGGGCTGAAGATGGAAGCGGCGATCGCGATCATCATCGAGCAGGCGACGGTTCCCGTGGTCGTCGATGCGGGTCTTGGAGTTCCGTCGCACGCCGCGGCCGCGATGGAGATGGGCGCCGACGCGGTGCTCGTCAACACGGCGATTGCTGCCGCTGCCCAGCCCGCTCAAATGGCTGCGGCATTCAAGCTCGGCGTCGAAGCGGGTCGCAAAGCACGGCTCGCTGGCCGATCGCCGGAGCTCACGAGCGCATCTGCGAGCAGCCCGCTCACGGGCTTCCTCTCGGCGAGCGGCGAAACCGGCGTCTGATATGCCATTCTCGGAGGTCTTGGACCGCGACGCGCTGACAGACCTCGCCCGCCGCTCTGCCGGCGCGCGAACTTCCGACGTCACGCGAGCACTTGAAGAGAACCGGCAGCCGCTCGAATCACTGACGCCGTTCCTCTCTCCCGCCGCCGGCGAGATGCTCGAAACGCTCGCGCGCGCCGCGCACGAAGCGACAGTCGGCCGATTCGGCAAGACGATCGGACTTTTCGCGCCGCTCTATTTGAGTAATGAGTGCGTGTGCACGTGCACGTACTGCGGCTTCTCGATGGGCCTCGACATCAAGCGGCGCACGCTTTTTCCAGCCGAGGTCGAGAACGAAGCGCGCGAGCTCGCGCATCGCGGCATTCGCAATATCTTGCTCGTCTCGTCGGAACATCCCAAGCGAGTGCCGCCGCAATACGTCGCGTCATGCATCGAGGCGGCGAAGCGCCACGCACCGTACGTCGGCATCGAGATAGCGGCGGCCGAAGAAGAAGACTACCGGCGATTCGTCGCTGCAGGGTGCGACGGCGTCGTCCTCTATCAAGAGACCTACGACATCGACGTCTACAAACGCCATCACCTCGGCGGTCCGAAGATGCGCTTCGGCTGGCGCATGGACGCGCTCGAACGCGCGTCGAAAGCGGGAGCGAAGCACCTCGGCATCGGCGCACTCATGGGCCTTTCCGATTGGCGTTTCGAAGCGCTCGCGCTCGTCGCGCACGCGCGCTACCTCGAGCGGCATTGCTGGCGATCGCAGATCAACGTCTCATTGCCGCGAATCAATCCGGCCGCCGGTGGCTTTGTCGCGGATCACCCGATCGGCGATCGCGACTTCGTCCAGATGATCTGCTTCTTGCGGCTTGCACTGCCGACCGCAGGCATCGTCCTCTCGACGCGCGAGCACCCCGAGCTGCGCGACAAACTCATACCGCTTGGCGTGACGCTCATGAGCGCGGGTTCTAGCACCGAGCCTGGAGGCTACGAAGAGCCGGGCGCAGCAGGCGAGCAATTCGAGTTGGAAGACAAGCGCAGCCCGAACGAAGTCGCGCAGCGATTGCGCGAGCTTGGTTACGACCCGGTGTTCAAAGACTGGGAAAACATGACGCTCGAAAAGGCCGGAGTTCGATGACCGACGCCCGGAATGGCAAGGCCGCGGCGGTCGAGATAAATCTCGACCGCTCCCAGATAGTAGCGAACGGGAAGACGCGGGAAGTTCGGACGGGCTCTACCGTAAGCGAGTTCATCGAATCTCTCGGTCTCGACGCCGCACGCACGATCGTCGAGCTCAACGGCGAGCCGCTCGAGCGCAACCGGTTCAAAGAAACGAAGCTCGCGCCCGGCGCGCGCATCGAGATCGCACAGATGGTCGGCGGCGGGTAAGCGATGCGCCGCGACCTCGTCGGCGACGTCAGGCTCTATCTCGTCACCGATGCGTCGGACCATACGCGCGACTACGCCGCGTTCCTCGCCGACGTCATCGAGGCGGGCGTCGGCATGGTGCAGCTGCGCGACAAGAACCTGACCGACAAGCAGCTCATCGCGATCGCACGCGTCTTCGCCCAAGCGTGCCGCGACAACGGCGCGTTGTTCATCGTCAACGATCGCGTCGATGTCGCGCTCCTTAGCGGCGCCGACGGCGTCCATCTCGGTCAAGATGACGCGCATCCGGATGATGTCCGCAAGTTCGGCGGCAGCGATCTCATCATCGGGCTGTCGACCCACACGCCCGAGCAAGTCGACGCCGCGAACAAGACAAAGGCCGATTACATCGGCGTAGGGCCGATCCATGAGACGCCGACAAAGCTTGGGCGTCCGGCCGTCGGACTCGACCTGGTCCGATACGCCGCGCGCGCTTCACAAAAATCGTTCTTCGCGATCGGAGGCCTCGATGCGTCGAATGCCGCAGAAGTTATCGATGCCGGCGCCCAATCGATCTCCGTGTTGCGTGCGATATCAGGCGCGGCGGATCCGGTCGCCGCGACGCGCGAACTCGTCGACGCCATGACGCGCGTCGTAAGGTAAGACGAGCCGAGTCGGTCGAGATAAATCTCGACCGCTCCCAAAGTATCGTCCGGGAATCGACCCGCAAGGGGCAGAACCGCGGCGGCATGGCCAACCCCACGAAAGCTCAGGACGATAGGCTGCCGCCGGGCCAGTATCTGGCTCGCGATTTTCCCGTTCTCCACGTCGGTTCGCCGCCGCACTTCGACGAGCGTACGTGGCGTTTCCGTATCTTCGGCCTCGTCGAGAATCCGCAAGACTTCACGTGGGCTGCTTTCACGGCATTGCCGACCAAGACGATCAAAACTGACATCCATTGCGTCACGCGGTGGACGAAATACGACACCGTGTGGGAAGGTGTGCCGTTCGCCGAGATCGTGCGCCTCTCGAAACCGAAACCAGAGGCGAAATTCGTCGTCACCCACGGCGCGAACGGCTACACGGCGAACGTGCCGTTCGCCGTCGCGTCGGACGACGACGTGCTGTTCGCGTACAAATATGATGGCAAGCCGCTCGAGCCGATCCACGGCGGCCCCATGCGGATGTTCATCCCGAAGCGCTATTTCTGGAAGAGCACGAAGTGGTGCGACGGCGTCGAGTTCATCGCGCAAGATCGCCCAGGCTTCTGGGAAGTGCGGGGCTACAACAACGACGCGGATCCGTGGAAAGAAGAGCGCTATTGGTAGCTCTGCACGCCCTCGCATGAAAAACGGCGCCGCGCTCGTCGTCGCTGCTGCCATCGCGCTCATCGCCGCGGTCGAGGTCGCCGCGCCGTTCGCACCACTCTTGCACGAGTGGTGGCTGGCGCTCATCGTGACGCTCGGGGGAGCGTATGTGCTCGTCGCCGGCATCGCCGTTTTGAGGACGAGCGAAGGGCGCGCCTCGGGCGTCGCTTGTCTGGGCGGTGCTCTCCTCGCCGGATCGTTCGCCTTCGCGTCGTTCCTCGGAGGTCAGCCCGAGCGCGTGCCCGCCGCTCCCGGGCAGACGTACAGACCGGCGCATTCGGCCGGCGTTGCGCTCGTCTTTCCCGCTGTCGAAGCGCCGACAAAAGCCGGCATCTTGTGGCCGGGAACCGTTTCCATCCAAGGGCCGTTCGGATCTCAGACCGCCGCTCCCGGGCAGGTCGTCCGGGCCGGCGCGTTCGTGCTCAAGATCGATTCAGGTCCCATCGCGCTGGTCGATGCGCGCTCCGCGAACGGCCAACCGGTGACGGTCACGCAGCCCAACGGAGCAGATTTCCTCTCTCCTTATCTGACGTTCACCGGGTTCGACGGTGACAAGCCCGAGGATTATTTCGCCGTGCCCGCCGTTCACCGCAACGTCCAAGTCGACTACTGGTCAGGTTTGCCGTCGCGCGGAATCGACGTGCCCTTTCTCGTCATGCGCATCGGCGAAGAGAACGGCGGCACGCTGTTCGAGGGAGTCGCCGTGTCGGGCCGCCCCCTCAAACGAGCTGGTCTCGTATTGACATTCACCCTCGGCCAGTATCCGATCGTCACCGCATCGAGCGCGCCGCCGCTGCTCGCGTTTTGGGCGGGTGTCGCGATGGTCGTCGCGGGCACACTGGTCCAAGCGATTCGAACATTGGGGGCTCGAGCATGAGCGCGACGGCCCTTCTCGCCAAACTCGTCTTCGCCGGACCCGAGTTGCGACCGATCCGCAACGGTTGCGTCATCATCGAGGGCGACCGCATCGTCTCGGTCGGTTCGCGCTCTTCTGCGAGCAAGCGCGCGAACGACACGCACACTGTCGATCTCGGCGACGCGGCGCTGCTTCCGGGCTTCATCAATCTCCACGTCCATCTCGATTTCGACGGCAGCCCCGATTTTCTCAACGCGGCGAAGCTCATCGACGAACAGACGTCGACGCTGCTCGCGGTCGATTCGGCTGTGCGCGCGCTCGCCGCCGGCGTCACGACCGTTCGCGATCTCGGCAACAAGTATGCGGTCGCAATCGCATTGCGCGAAGCGTCCGCCAAAGGCTGGATCCGCGCGCCGCGGATCATCGCGGCGGGAAAAGCGATCTGCATGACGGGCGGCCACGGCTGGTTCATCGGCCTCGAGTCCGACGGCCCGCACGACATGCGCAAAGCCGTGCGCTATAATCTCAAGCTCGGCGCCGACTGCATCAAAGTCATCGCGACGGGTGGCGTCCTCTCTCCGGGCGTCGAGGTCGGCTCGGCACAGCTCGACGAGGACGAGCTGGTCGTCGCCGTGCGCGAGGCGCATAAGGCGGGCCGGCGCGTCGCGGCGCACGCGATCGCGAACGTCGGCATCAAGAACGCGCTGCGCGCGGGCGTCGACACGATCGAACACGGCTGCTACCTCGACACCGAAGCGGTCGAGATGATGAAGAAACGCGGAGCGTGGTACGTGCCGACGCTGCGCGCCCCGCAAGCGATGTACGGTCTTGAAGGTCTGGCGCCGTACGTGGTGCGCAAAGTCAACCAAGTCTACGACGCTCACCGCGAGAGCTTCAAACTCGCGTTGAAAAAAGGCGTGAAGATCGCGACGGGCACCGACGCGGGAACGCCGTTCAACGGCCACGGCGACTACGCGATAGAGATGAAGCTCATGACCGATCTCGGCATGGAGCCCGAGCATGCGTTGCGGGCGGGCACCGTCGACGCCGCGGATGCGCTCGGCCTCAAAGGCGAGATCGGTGAGATAACCGCAGGCGCGTGCGCTGATCTCGTCGCGGTCGACGGCGATCCGCTGCGCGACATCGGTGCGACGCGGCGCGTCCGCACGGTCGTGTCGCGTGGCAGGATGAGCACTTCGGCAGGATGAGCACTGCGTGAGAAGCGCGCGAGGCACGAAGGTCGCGGCAGGTGCGGCTGGAAGCCTCGCTCCGAAGAGGAGTCGATCGCGGCTCGCGTGCGATGGAGATTGGCAGACCGACTCCGCAAGGACCATCGGCAGACGCGTTTGGTTAGAATAGACAACCGTCGACACAGCTGGCGATCGCTGGCCGCGGTCACACTTGCCTCCGCCGTCACATTGGCGATCGTGGCGATCGCGGGGTGCACGAAGGTCGAGAGCGGGACCGCAAGCGGCGGCAATCCGTGGACGATCCACGGTGTCGTCCGCATCGGCGCGTACGAGGACCTCGATAACTTAAACCCGGTCCTCTCCGATGAGCTCTACGCGACGAACGTCTTCCAACTCGTCTTCTCCGGTCTCATCGATTACGACGACCACGGCAACCCCGTGCCTGACCTCGCGATCGCGATCCCGACGCAAGCGAACGGCGGCATCAGCGCCGACGGCCGGACCATCACGTATCATCTGCGTCACGGCGTCGTCTGGTCTGACGGCGTGCCGTTGACTTCGGCCGACGTCAAGTTCACGTGGGAGCAGATCATGAACCCACGCAACAACGTCGCCTTCCATTTCCCGTACGACGAGGCGACGTCGATCGACACGCCCGACCCCTACACCGTCGTCGCACATCTGAAGGCGCCGTCCGCGCCGTTCATCGCGAGCTTCATGCGCAACGGCAGCGTCGGTTCGGTGGTGCCGAAGCATCTGCTCGAAGGTCACGCAGATCTGAACCATAACTCGTTCAGCACTGCGCCGATCGGCAGCGGTCCGTTCGTCGTGACGAGTTGGAAGCCGGGAGTCGAGCTCGATCTCAAGGCGAACCCGCGCTACTTCCGCGGACCGCCGAAGGTCGCGGAAGTGCAGTTCCGCATCATCCCCGATCAAAACACGCTGATGACCGAGCTGGAGAGCCACTCGCTCGATATCTTCTTGCACGCGACCGAGACGCAATATGCGGCGCTCAAATCGGTCGCCGGCTATCGCGTCACCGCGATTCCGAACCTCGACTACGAGCACATCGCGTTCAACTGCGCGCGTCCGCCCTTCGACGACGTCCGAGTGCGTCGCGCCTTCGCTTATGCGATCGACTGGAAGCGGATCAACGACGACGCCTATCTCGGGATCGACGTGCCGGGTATGACCGATCAGTCGCCGACGATGTGGTCGTACGATCCGCACGTCCAGCAATATCCGCACGATCCCGCGCGCGCACGCGAGCTGCTGCGCGAGGCGGGATGGATGCCCGGCCCGGGCGGCATGCTGGTCCGCGAGGGCAAGCCGTTCGAGGTCGACATCACGAGCGTCATCGGCAATTCGACGCGAGTGAAGGCAGAGACGCTCATCCAAGCCGACATGCGCGATGTCGGCGTCCAGGTCAACGTGCGGAACTATCCCGCGAACCTGCTCTTCTCGGCGCAAGGCGCGGGCGGAATACTCGCGAACGGCAAATTCGATTTCGCACTGTACGGGTGGTCGTTCAATCCCGATCCAGACGATACCGACACCTTAGGCCCGCAATCATTACCCCCGTACGGCGTGAACTACACGTTCTATCGCGACCCCGACATCGGCCGCTGGGAGCAAGAAGGGCGCGAGCACTACGTCAGGGCGCAGCGGATCCCGTACTATTGGAAGATCCAAGAGCGCATTCACGACCAAGTCCCGTTCCACACGATCAATTGGGCAGCCCCAATCGATGCCGTGAACACCGACCTGCGCAACTTCAGACCTGCGCCGGCGGTCGCGGACTTCTGGAACGCGTACGAGTGGGAGATATGATGATATGAAAGTGCTCATCGTCGAGGACGACGTCCGTCTCGCCGAAGTCGTCCGTCGCGGACTCGTCGAGGGCGGCCACGTCGTCGACGTCGAGATGGACGGTGAGGCGGGCAGCACGGTCGCGCGGGAAGGCGAGTACGATGCCATCGTGCTCGACGTCATGCTGCCGTCGCGCGACGGCCTCAGCGTCGCTCGCGATCTCCGATCGCAAGGCGTCAAGACCCCGATACTCATGCTGACGGCGAAGGACGCGGTCGACGATCGCGTCACCGGCCTCGATGCCGGTGCCGATGACTACCTCTGCAAGCCGTTCGTCTTTCGCGAGCTCGAAGCGCGGTTGCGCTCGATCACGCGCCGCGAGCCGCAGCCGATCCGTCAGCGGCTCGAGGTCGGCGACCTCGTCATGGATCTTGCGACGCGACGCGTGAAGCGCGGTCCGCGCGAAGTACATCTGACGGCGCGCGAGACCGCGTTCTTAGAATACTTGATGCGCAACGAGGGCCTGCTCATCACGCGTACGATGCTCGAGAACGCGCTCTGGGAGCGCGACCGTACGACTGCATCGAACCTCATCGAGGTCTACATCCGGCGCTTGCGCGCGAAACTGGGAGCCGGAGGCGACCCGCCGCTGATACATACGGTACGCGGAGCGGGCTATCGGCTCTCCGCTGCCGCGACCGACGCCGAAGAAAGCGATGCGCTTCCCTAGATCTCTCCACGGCCGCCTGACGCTCGCGTACGCGGCCGCGTTATTCGTCGCCCTCTGCGTATTCGCGGGCGTGTCCGCGTTCTTCCTGATCCAACAATATCAGGCGGCGCTGGACGCGCGTTTGCGCGAAACTGCCACCGCGCTCGGTGCGATCGGGTTAGAAGTCGGACCGTCGCTCAAGTTCGACTCCGGCGACATCGCACAGATCGACCACGACGTGACGCCGCGCGTCGACGCCGCGATTTTCAGGGTCGATGGTTCGGTCGTCACGACCACGTCGTCCGGCGTGCCCTCGGGCGTCCGAGACGCGGTGGTTCGCACCGTCTCGCCGACGACGGTCGAGACACTCGAGACCGGCCAGGGGCGCGTGCGTCTAGCGGTGACGAAACTTGTCGTCGATCGCCGGCTCATCGGTTCGGTCGCGGTCTGGGCATCGACCGAACCGCTCGACGACTTCAAGCGCATTCTTTTCGTCGTCTTCATCGTCGCGATCCCGGCGGTCGTCGCTGGGGCGATCTTCTCCGCCGGGTACGTCACGCGCCGGGGGCTGGAGCCGTTGCGCGACATCGCGGCGCTTGCGACGCGCATCGAAGCGACCGATCTATCTCGGCGACTGAAATCGGCGTCCGAGCAGGGCGAGCTCGGCTCACTGAGCGCGGCATTCAATCGAATGCTCGAACGTCTTCAAGCAGCGTTCGAACGGCAGCGGCGCTTCACGGCCGACGCTTCGCACGAGCTGCGTGCACCGCTGTCGGTGATCCGCGCCGAATCCGACCTCGCGTTGCGCCGCAGCCGTGAGCCGGCGGAGTACGTGCGGGCGCTCGAGGCGATCGCGTCTGAATCCGATCGGCTCGAAGAGCTCATCGACGACCTGCTCGTCGTCGCGCGCGCGGAAGGCGGACCGCCGCAGGTCGAGGCGGCGGTCGATCTCGCGCCGCTCGTTTCGCAGGCGGCGACGCGCATCAGCTTGGTCGGCGAAGCGCGCGGGGTGAAAGTCGAGCCGTCGGTCGTGCCCGAGGCGTTCGTCAAAGGCGATCCGATCGCGCTGGCGCGCGTGCCGCTCGCACTGCTGCACAATGGTGTCAAGTACGCGCGCGTTGGTGGGTCCGTTCGCGTGACGTTGACGCGTGATAACGGCGCGGTGCGGCTCGTCGTCGAAGACGATGGCCCTGGATTCACCCCGGACGGACTCCGGCGAGCGACCGATCGTTTCTGGCGTGATGATCTCGGCCGCGGACGCGACGGCTCGGGTCTAGGTCTTTCCATCGTGCGCGCGATCGTCGAGCAGACCGGCGGCGCGATCGTGCTCTCAAACGCACCCGGTTCAGGCGCGCAAGTCTCGATCAGCTTCCCTGCGTTATAAGAATAGCGTAGAAAATAAGATGGAGCGGTCGCGGCGGTCGAGATAAATCTCGACCGCTCCTCTTTTCTTATGAGCCCGAAGGGGACATCAATTCGTACGCGCCGTGGGCTGCCACAGGTTCGCCGGGTTGAAGACCTGACGAGATGTCGGCCACCGACGCGTCGCTTCCGGCGACGACGACCTCGCGAGCGTCGAAACCGCTTCCATCCTTGCGCCGCACGAAGACGAGCGTCTTACCGGTCTGCGGATCTTGGACGATCGATGTTGCCGGAACGAGCACACCGCGCTGACGCGAGACGATGATCTCGCCGCGCACCGCATCGCCGGGCAGCGCACCGTCCGGCATGCCGTCGACAACAACTGTCGTCTGCTGCGTCGTCGGATCGATCGCGGGCACGACCGCCGACACTTTTGCACCGGCGTCGGACGCCGACCTGATCAGTCGAAGCTGCACGGGATCGCCGGTCCGCACGCCGACGGCATCGGCCGCGGCGACATAAAGAGTCGTCGAAGCCGCGGCGCTCGGCCCGACTTCGATGACCGGCGTCGAGGAGTCGGCGGATTCGCCGGCGTGTTTTAATATCTGGACGACGACGCCGTCCGACGGAGCCCGCAGCACGGTGCGCGACTCATCGCTTTCGGCTTGCGCCAGCGCTGCGCTCGCGTGCTCGGCCTGGCCTTGAAGGTTTCCGACTTGCGCCTGTGCCGAGCGAAGGTCGGCGAGTGCCTGCGCATAGTCCGCGCGAGCCTGCACGAGCACCGCGCCGGCGCCCGACCCGCCCGACTTCGCGTGGAGCGCACTTGCGTCGGCTTCGTCGGCGGCGAGCTGCGAACGCGCGGCGTCGACATCTTTCGCCGCGGCGATGCCGCCGGCATACAGTGCCTGCTCGCGCGCAAGCGCGCGCTTGTCGGCCTCGACCTTGAGGTCCGCTTGGCTCGTCCCTGCTACCGCTGCTGCTCCGCCGCCCGTCTCAAGTCGATGCAAGTAATCGCCGGTGAGCTGAACTCGTTCTTCGGCGCTTTGCAAGGCGGCCTGCGGCACCGCTCCGCCGCCGTAGTTCGAACTGGCCGAGCGTGCATCGCCGATCGCCTGTTGGACGGCGAGCGCATACTGCGTGTCGTCGAGATGCGCGAGCGGTTGACCGGCGCCCACGTGCTCGCCGACATGGACGTCGATCGCGGCGATCGTGCCGGAAACCGCGAAGGCGAGCGAGCTCGAGCTACCCGCGGGCGGGCCGACTCGTCCTTGCCCTTCGACGCGAACGTCGAAGTAGCCGGACTTGGCGACCGCTACCGTGACTTCGGGCGGCGGCGGTGTCGCCGAACCAGATCCGTGGCGAGCACGCACGATCAAGACGATGACGACAAGCGCCACGAAGAGGACCGCGAGCCAAATCCAGCGCCGCATCAGAGCCCTGCCTCGATCTCGAATGCGGCGACGGCTGCCGCTTCATCGTACTCGGCGCTCAACAAATCGATCTCCGCCTGCGCGTATGTCGAACGAGCCTCCGCGACTTCCAGTCCCGACGCGGCACCCGCACGATAGCCGAGTTCTTCGGCGTCGAGCGCTTGGCGCGCCGCATTTCGACCGCGCAACGTCGCGGCTGCCGCACGATCGGAAGCGACGAGCGAGCGCGCTGACGCCGCCGTCTCGAGCATCACGTTCCGGCGCACGGAGGCAAGGTGCGCGTTGGCCTCATCGAGCGCCGCCTTCGCTTGCGCGATGCGTGCTCCCGGGCCGAACGGCAAGGGAACCGTCATCTGCGCGCTCACCGCACTGCCTGCGACTCGCTGCGCGCTGTCGACACCCGTCGAATGTCCGGCCGCGACCGTGACCGGCGGCAGCAAAGCGATTTGCGAGGCATGGAACGCGCTTGCGCTCGCGTCGACTTGTTCCTGCGCTTCGCGCACCTCCGGCCGCAACGTAAGAGCCGCCGCCGCGGCCGCGACGGGATCGAGCGCAAGCGGCGGCACCGATGGCGGTGCACCTGCCACTGTCGATGCGACCGACGTCTGCGTCATCGCCGTCTCGGCCAAAAGCGTATCGCGCGCGTTCTCGGCATCAGCTCGAGCGTTCTCATCGTCCGCTTCGGCTCGCGCGACGGCGACGTCTGCGCGGACGACATCGACCTTCGGAACGTCACCCGCCTTGTAGCGGATCTGAGCGGCGTCCAGCTCGGAGCGAGCGAGCCGGAGAGCGTCATCGCGAGCGGCGAGTACCGCGGCCTGCTTTAGCGCATCGAAATAAGCGCGCGCGACGGCGATGCGTTCCGTTCGTTCGGCTGCGGCCTCGTCCGCCGACGCAGCGCGCGCTGCCGAAGAAGCTTGACTGATCGCCGGCGTCGCTCCGAATAGCAGGTCGTTGAGGTTCGCTTGCACGCCGACTTC
>DASQJC010000446.1:0-11509 GCA_035631255.1 Candidatus Eremiobacteraceae bacterium
CGGTGGGCGATGCGTTCGCGATCGAGGGCGAGCAGCTGCTCGGAAAGATCGTCGCCGAAGATCTCCTCGCCTCGGATATCGAGCACGAGCGCGACCTTGCGCAAGTTACGGCTCGTCGCGCAGAGCTCGGCGAATTTCGGGATGAGACTCGGGGGAAGATTGTCGACGCAGAAATACCCGAGGTCCTCGAGGCATTTCGCGGCTTGGCTCTTGCCAGCGCCCGACAACCCGGTGACGATGACGAAGTGCGTGTGCGCGACGGGCCGTTGGCCGTCACCACCCGCGGGCTCGACGCCTTCGACGTGCTTAGCGCTCACGTGTCATATGTTAGCGAAACAGTCGACCAGGACCCGCCGCTCGTTCCGGCGCCGTCGGTCGAGCAAGGCTCGGCCACGTAGGCCGAGAACTCACACCGCGATGAAAGTCTTCCGCCTCGAAGAAGCAAGCGCACTCATTCCAGTCATCCGGCCCCTGTTGGAAGACCTCGTCCGGAAGCGCCGCGATCTCGCGATAAAACTACTCGAGGCCGACACGGCGCAACGCATGGCGGGTGATGCCGGCGGAGCGCAGCGTGCGGCCACGCAAGCGCGTCAAGCCGAAGAGATGCAAGACGAAGTGCTCGGTCTCATCGAGACGATCCAGAAGCACGGTTGCGTCGTCAAAGATCTCGATCTCGGACTCGTCGACTTCCCCGCGCTTCGCAACGGTCAGCTCATCAATCTCTGCTGGAAGATGGACGAGCAGACGATCGGCTTCTGGCACGGGATGGACGAAGGTTTCGCGGCTCGCAAGTCGATCTCGCGCCGCAGAAAATAAACGCCCATGTCGCCTTTCAAAGCAGGGATAGCGCTTTCGCTTTCTGCTTTGATCCCGGCGCTGCCGACCGCGCTGAACACGTCAGCACCGCTGGCCTTTAGAACACTCGTCACGATAGAGCGTTCGGCCAGGGGATCGTACGCGACGGCGATCGCCGGGCATCCCACCAAGCCGTCAACGATATACGACGATTTCGCGCGCTATAAGACCAAGACGTCGTCGATCGCGGTGATCGCGGCTGATCCGGGCGCGCCGTTCGGGGCCGTCGCCGTTGCGATCGATGCTGCGATTCAAGGCGGTTGGACCCAAGTATGGGCTGCGGCACCACGAGTACGTGCGCGGGAACCATCCGATGTTCGCACAGTGGTGATGCTGAATTGCCTGCCACGCCCAAAGTCATCGGAGGAAGTCGACCATATCGACGATCGCACCCCGATAGACATCGAAGTGCTGAGAAGCCACGGTTACATCGTAGATTCTGCACCCGTGGCGCGCGATCAGCTCGTTGCGGTGCTTGGTAAGACCGTGGCGAAGCACAATGCGGACACCGGCCGTTACCAGAAACTAGTATTCCTCGAGACGACGGAAGCTACAGAATGGGCCGACGTATTTTTCGCGGCCGACGCCGCACGGTCGACAAATGCCGGCGACCTAGTTTTCGTCATGAATTTGTCAGGACACGAATTCTCGCTCTTGACGTGTCGACGAACGTGATCCCTGTTTCTGAATTGCCGAGACGCGCCTGTAAGCCGGGTTCTGTGGCCGCGATCGCTCGCGGTCGACGATCATCTCTCTAGGACACCCGTCGCCGGATGTCTCGTGCGACGCGTCGTGGGGTCGGGCGGGCAGCCCGCGCCGCGTTTGCGGCGGATCCCACTGGTCTTGCTCCGGGTGGGGTTTGCCCGGCCGGGAACTTCCGCTCCCGCCGGTGCGCTCTTACCGCACCATTTCACCCTTGCCGCCGCATAAAGCGACGGCGGTTTGTTTCTGTGGCACTTTCCTTCGAGTCGCCCCGACCAGCCGTTAGCTGGCACCCATGCCCGATGGAGCCCGGACTTTCCTCGGCAAAGCCGCGATCGTCCGGCGCGCTCGGCGATGTCATCATACCACAAAGGTCGGCGCTTTCGCACGGTCGTAGCCCTCGCGAGATGCGAGGACGGACAATTGCGGCGGCGATCGCCGCCTTTCTCGTGACATGCTTTGCTGCGTATGCGACTGCATTGGCGCAGCCGTCGCCGAGTCCAAGTCCTGTGCCGACTCCGACAGCGGCCGCGACTACCAACGCGCACCCGAACGCCACGGTTCAGACGACCGTCGTGCCTCTCGGTGCGGCGCCGGGAAGCGACGAAGGTCAGATGCCGTACGATCGCTTCGTCGTCGGCGCAACGCCCCAGCCCGGCCTTTTCACCGTGTGGCGCAAGCAGGGCCAAGTCTATTTCGAACTCACCAAGGACCAGTTCGACAAACCGTACCTGCTCGTGCCGATACTCGCGAGCGGACTCGGCAGCTTGAACTTTTTCTCAGGGATCGATTTCGATCCGATACTGCTCGAGTTCCACCGCAACGGACCGACCGTCTACACGACCGAACAGAACCCGTATGCGACAGCACGCGCGAACACGCCGGCAGCGCTCGCCGTCGCGATCTCGTATCCGCAGTCAGTCGTCGACGCGTCCCCGGTCACCGCGATCGCCAAAGACAGCGGCGACGTCGTCTTCGGCGCGACCGTTTTTCTCAGCGATCTTCTCGATCTCACCGACGTCCTCAACCCGCCGGGCGGGATCTCGTTCGGACCGGTCGCGCGCTATCACCTCGACTCGCGCCTGAGCTACTTCGGCCCGACCAAGGCATTTCCGAAGAACGTCGATCTCGAAGCCGACCTGACGATGTCGTCGTTCAACGCCGGACCGACGGACACGGTGCCCGATTCGCGCAGCTTGTTCTTGCGCGTCCACTATTCGATCGTCGAGCTGCCGAACGACGGCTACAAACCGCGCTACGCGGACGATCGCATGGGCTACTTCATCACTGCGATGCGGCAGTACGACGATCCGGAAACGCAGACAAGCTTCGTCCGCTATATCGACCGCTGGAACATCCAGAAGACCGATCCGAACGCGCGCGTCTCGCCGGCGAAAAACCCGATCGTCTACTATCTTTCGAACGACATTCCGTATAAGTACCGCACGCCGATCCGCAACGCGCTGCTGACGTGGAACAAGGCTTTCGCGGCGATCGGCATCACGAATGCGGTCATCGTGCGTCAGCAGCCAAACGATCCGTCTTGGGATCCTGACGATGCGCGCTATTCAGTGGTCCGATGGGTCGTCAGCCCATCCGACGCGTTCGCCTACGGCCCGTCATTCGCCGATCCTCGAACCGGCGAGATCTTCCGTGCGGACATCGTCATCGACGCGAACCTCGTCCGCTTCGGCGCGGACCAGGCCGCCGATCTCGTCAACCCGACGCTCGGCCTCTCGACCTCGCAGCGCGCGGAATGTGCGCTCCACGATTGCGACTACGGTTACGGCGAGTATCAACAGGCGGCGTGGGCTGCGCTAGCCCTTTCGATTGATGGCGGACGTGATTTCGGCGATCCGCCGCCGGACAAATACGTGGACGGATTCTTGCAGTCGATCGTACTCCATGAATCCGGACACAATCTCGGACTGCGTCACAACTTCGCGGCGTCGACGATCTACTCGCACGCGCAACTCCATTCGGCGAGCTTCACTGCGGCGCACGGGCTTACCGGGTCGGTCATGGACTACGCGCCGGTGAACTTGTCGCCGCACGGCCAACCGCAGGGGCAATATTTCCAGACGATGCTCGGGCCGTGGGACTACTTCAACATCAAATACGGGTACGAGCAGCTTCCCGGCAAGAATCCGAACGAGGACAAAGGCGCGTTGTCGGCGCTCGCATCGCAAGCTTCGCAGCCGGATCTCGTTTTCGGCACCGACGAAGACGACGAGTGGTACGACGGTTTCGCCTCGGATCCACGTGTCGAACAATACGACCTGTCGAGCGATCCGCTCGCGTACGTCTCCGACGAGTTCACGATCGACCATCGCCTGCTGTCGACGATGCCGACCCGGATGCCGCTCAAGGGGCGAAGCTATGCGGACGTGCGTCGCGGCTTCATCATAACGCTTGAGAACACGTTCTCGTCGGCGTACATCGCGACGCACTATATCGGTGGCGAATACTTCTCGCGCGCGCATCGCGGCGATCCGGGCAGCCACGTGCCGTTCACGCCGGTATCGCGTCAGGTGGAGCAGCACGCGTTCTCGCTGCTCGCGACGAATGTGTTCGACGATGACGCGCTTCACTTCTTACCGGACCTCTTGAACCGGCTCGGCGACACGCGTTTCAACCATTGGGAAAGCGATCCGAACGCCGGGCTGCGACTCGATTTCCCGGTCGAGGAGTACGTCGAGAACAATCAGATCTTCTTGCTGAATCAGATGTGGCAGCCGACGGTGCTCGAGCGCCTCGACTCGCTCGACGCCCGCTCGCCTAAACCCGGCGCGACGATGCGCCTTGCCGACCTTTACGACTGGTGTGATGCGGCGATCTGGGGAGACTTATCGAACCACAGCATCTCGACCGTGCCCGAAGTGCATCGCGTGCTGCAGCTGCGCTACGCGGATCTGCTCGCGCACATCATGCTGAGACCCGACCCCGGAACGCCCCTCGATGCAAGCGGCCTGGCCCGTCATCATCTCGCGGACCTCATGACTCGGCTTGACGCAGCATTAGCCCGCGGCGGCTACGACGAAGCGACAACCGCGAACTTCGAGCAGATCCGTGCGACCGTGAGCCGCGATCTGTCGGCCAGCACCGTCATCCCAGCGATGTAAGGCCTAGGCACAACGCCCAGGGTACCGTCAATCGGGGCCCTTGTTCGGTAAGCTCGTCGTGGAAAAGTGTGGGGCGAAGTTCAACACCTTGGTCAGGAACGCGAGGCTCCCACCCGCCGGCGCACTCGCGTAGTGGCCGGTATTAGGCTCTACGTACAGTAGGATCGGCTCGTTGCCCGCCTGTGCGTGTTGCAATGCCGCGGCAAATTTCAGGCTATGCGCAGGAGATACGCGGTCGTCGCTATCGCCCGTGATTATGAGCATCGCTGGATAACGTGTGCCAACCTGCACGTGATGGTAAGGCGAGTAGGCGAAAAGCGTTCTGAATTGGGTTTCGCTCGCATCCGCCGATCCGTAGTTAGCATCCACCCAACCGTCACCCGGCATCCGATCGCCACGGACCATGTCGTAGGAACCTGACTCAGCGATCGCCGCGCCGAATAGATCCGGCCTTTGCGTTACCGCCGCCCCGACCAGAAGGCCGCCGTCGCTGGCTCCGTATGCCGCCAGCCTTTTGGGAGATGTATATCGCCCGTTGATCAGCGCCTTTGCGCAGGCGATATAGTCGTCGAACGAGCGCTGCTTCGTCGGCCCTGTTGCGGCGTTGTGCCACGCATCGCCGTATTCTGTACCGCCGCGGACCACAGCGACCGCGTATGTTCCACCCAACGCGACCCATTCGAGAATTTGCGGGCTATAGCGAGGCGTATTATCCCAATCGGACCCTCCATATCCCCAGAGGATCGTAGGGGAACTTCCGTTGAGGGGCCGGTCTCGCTGGCGGGTGACGAACATGGGAACGCGCGTACCGTCTTTGCTCGTCGCGAAAACAAGTTCTGTCAGCGTGCCCGACGTATCGACAGAAACGGTCGGTCGCCAGAAGAGTGTACTCCTGTCTGTCTCTGTGTCAAATCGAAACGTCTCATCCGGCGTCGCATTGGATGTGTAGGTATAGTAGGCATACCGGTCCCATCGATACGCGCTAGTCGGGGCATCGGCGGTTCCAATTCCAGGCAGTGCGATCGCCCCCACCTGATGGCCACCGGTGCTGAAGATCTTGATGATCGTGTGCGCATCGTGCAGGTAGGCGATGTACAACTTATTTCCGACGAGCGAGACTGGGGTCCCGATCCCAACCTCGGAACCCTCGTTTCCAAGCAGGGTATCCATTTGCGCGGTATCGGCCTGTTGAGCGACCACCGTCGAGATCCGACCAGAGTGATTTAGGTCGACAGCGACGACGCGACGTCGGGGCGCGTCTTCGCTGGTTAGGAAGTATAGACGTGGGCCGTCGTTTCCGATGAACCTCGCCGACACGGACGCGAGGTTTATCGCTGAAAGCTTGAAGCTGTTGCGAAGATCGGCGGCCATCAGCTCGCCACGAGTTGTTTCGCCAAGGCCAGCGCCAATGATCAGATAGCGGCCGTCTTCCGATGAAGTCGCACCGATGAACCAGTCGGGGTGAGTGTCGACCGAGAATACCTCGCTGTCGTCGGCTTGGGCAGTGCCAACTCTGTGCAGATACAAACCTGGGTTTAGGAGCTTAGGCGCCGTCCGCACCGCGTCGCTCCCGACGGGGTAGTGCACATAGTAGAACGCCGAGCTGTCTTTCGTCCATGCCGGCGATGCGAAAGCGCAGTCGACCAGTTTATCGGACAGATCTCGTCGGACGGTGACGTCGCGGACGTGCCACGTTTCCCAATCGGATCCAGATTTGATCGTGGAATACGCGAGGTAGCGGCCATTCGGGGAGAAGACGTAACGAACGTAGTTGCCGAGCTGTTCGTTAGGGCGGAGGACTATCGACGGGTCGAGGAGTTTCGTTCCTCGCTCGCCCGGACTTTCGCTAACGTAAAAAACGTCATCCGATGACCCCGCGGACCGCATCCACCGGAACCAATAGGGTCCGTGGTGCTCCGGGGGCGACATGCTCCCGTATCCGATGAACGTGCCCGCCGAACGCTCCAACTGCGATTTCATCGGAATCGAGTCCAAGTACGTGCGCGTCAAGGCGTCTTCGCGGGCGATCCATTCTTTGGTCTGGGACGAGTCGAGCGATTCCAACCATCGATACGGATCGGCCACCTTTACGCCGTAATAGGTGTCAACGACGTTGTCCCTCGGAGTCGGTGGGTAGCTGATCCGGGCGGGCGATGCAACCGACCTGGATCCGCTGAAGGCAACGATCAAGCTTGCTAGGACGATCAGGCAGAAGAGTTGTCTCATCTGGTCCCCGCTCTACGAAGTCGACGTCGGCAAATGTTCAAAGATACTGCGATTCCGTTTCGGTTCATCCGTTTCTGCATCATGCAACCGGTCGGTTTTGCCCAGCAAGTTCCGCCCAGAATATTAGAATCTTGGCCGTTCCCAAGAGCCAGGTCGCGGCCGGTCGACCATGATGGTCGACCGCTCCATCCTCTTATTGTGCGGCAATGCCTGAGCAGGGATTTGGTTTAGGTTTCATATATTGAGGCTGAAAATGCGCATCGCGGTCATCGGCGGCGGTCCGGCGGGGCTCTATTTCTCGCTCTTGATGAAGCGGGCCAATCCGTCGCACGTGGTCGAGGTATTCGAGCGGAACAAGCCCGACGACACGTTCGGCTGGGGCGTCGTCTTCTCGGATCAGACGCTCGGCAATCTCGCGATCGCCGATCCGGTGACGCATCAGCGAATCATCGATGACTTCATCCACTGGGATGACATCGACATCTATTTCCGGGGCCAGGTCCTCAGATCGGGCGGCCACGGCTTTTGCGGCATCGCGCGCAAGAAGCTTCTCAACATCCTCCAAGAGCGCGCGCACGAGCTCGAGGTAAAACTCCACTTCGAGACCGAGGTCGGTGAGGACGATACGCTCACGAAGAAATACGATGTCGTCATCGTCTCGGACGGCGCGAACAGCCTGATACGCCGAAAGCATACGAGCGATTTCCAGACCCACCTTGACGAACGTCGCTGCCGCTATATCTGGCTCGGCACTCGCCACCTCTTCGAAGCATTCACCTTCGTCTTCGAGGAGACGCCCGCGGGCTGGTTCCAAGTGCACGCCTACCGCTTCGATAAAGACACGAGCACGGTCATCGTCGAGTGCCGCGAGGAGACATGGAAGAAGGCCGGGCTCGAAGGTGCGAGCACACGGGAGTCGATCGCTTTCTGCGAAGATCTTTTCGGACGCTTCATCGGCGGGGCAAAACTGTTGAGCAACGCCTCGCATTTGGCAAATCCGTGGATCAAGTTCATCCGTGTCAACAACGCGACGTGGCGGCGCGGCAACACGGTGCTGCTCGGCGACGCCGCCCATACCGCGCACTTCTCGATCGGCTCGGGCACGAAGCTCGCGATGGAAGACGCGATCGTCCTCGCCCGCGCTCTGAACGAACAGACTTCGATCGAGCGCGCCTTCGAGATCTACGAAGACGAACGCCGCACCGAAGTCCTCAAGCTCCAAAGCGCGGCGCGCAACAGTATGGAATGGTTCGAGCACGTCAAGCGCTATACGACACTCGATCCCACGCAATTTGCCTACAGTCTGCTCACGCGCAGCCAGCGTTTCGGACACGAAAACCTACGATTGCGTGACAAAGATTTCGTCCGCGGCGTCGAGTCGTGGATCGCCAACGTGTCGGCGAACGGGGCGCCAAAGCCTCAAGCCGCAAGCAAGCCGATCCCGCCGATGTTCACGCCGTTCAAACTGCGCGACCTCGTGCTGCAAAACCGCGTCGTCGTCTCACCGATGGCGATGTACAGCGCCATCGACGGCACCCCGAACGATTTCTACCTCGTCCACCTCGGTGCTCGAGCCCAGGGCGGCGCCGGTCTCGTCTTCACCGAGATGACGAACGTCGCCGACGATGCCCGCATCTCGCCCGGCTGCGCCGGCATGTATAAGGAAGAACACGTCGAGGCCTGGACGCGCATCGTCGATTTCGTCCATCGATACACGCCGGCGAAGATCGCGCTCCAGCTCGGTCATGCGGGTCCGAAAGGCTCGACGCAGCTCGGCTGGGAGGAGGGCGACGAGCCTCTCGAGTCCGGTAATTGGCCGCTCATCGCTCCGACCGCGATGCGCTCTGGTCCGAACAATCAATTGCCGAAAGAGATGACGCGCGCCGACATGGACGAGGTCCGCGAAAGATTCGTCCGAGCGACCGAGATGGGCGAGTCGTGCGGCTTCGACATGCTCGAGCTCCACTGCGCGCATGGCTACCTATTCTCGAGCTTCATCACGCCGCTCTCGAACCAGCGCACCGACGAATATGGCGGCTCGCTCGAAAATCGGATGCGCTATCCGCTCGAAGTCTTCCGCGCGATGCGCGCCGTGTGGCCCAAGCACAAGCCGATGTCCGTCCGCATCTCGGCGACCGATTGGGTGCCCGGCGGCATCGCTCCGGAAGACTCGGTCGAGGTCGCGCATATGTTCAAGAAGGCCGGTGCCGATCTCATCGACGTATCCGCCGGCCAGACGTCGCGCCTCGCACAGCCCGTATACGGCCGGATGTTTCAGACCCCGTTCTCCGATCGCATCCGCAACGAGGTCGGCATCGCGACGATGGCGGTCGGCAACATCTTCGAGCCGGATCACGTCAACAGCATCATCGCGGCCGGACGCGCCGACCTTTGCGCGCTCGCGCGTCCGCATCTCGCCGACCCCTATTGGACGCTACACGCGGCGGCGGCGCTCGGCTACACCGACCAAGTCTGGCCCGTGCAATACCTGCAAGGCAAGTCGCAGCTCGAGCGCAATCTCGCGCGCGCCGTGCAGCCGGTCGGACCGATCTGATGCAGGCGCTCGCGGGAAGACACGCATTCGTCACGGGCGGCGGCGGCGGAATCGGATCGGCCGCGGCGATCGCGCTGGCAGGACACGGTGCGAACGTGACTCTTGCGGGCAGAGACCGCGGAAGGCTCGATCGCGCGTCCGCGGCGATCGGCGCGGCAGCCGTCGTCTCGATCGACGTGCGCGACGAAGCATCGGTCAAGCAGGCTTTTGCGACAGCGCGCGAGCGCTTCGGCGACATCGACATCCTCGTCAATGCAGCAGGCTACGCGCACAGCGCGCCGGCAAGAACGACGAGCCTCGACCAGTGGCGCGAAGCGATCGACGTCAACTTGACCGGCGTGTTCTTGTGCTCGCGCGAGGCGCTCGGCCCGATGCTCGATGCGCGATTCGGCCGCATCGTCAACGTCGCGAGCACGGCAGCGCTTCGGGGTTATCGTTACGTCGCCGCATATTGCGCGGCGAAGCACGGCGTCATCGGCTTCACGCGCGCCCTTGCGCTCGAGACGGCCGCTTCGAACGTCACGGTCAACGCGGTATGTCCGGGCTACACGCAGACGCCGATGCTCGACGAGACGCTCGCGAATATCGTCGGGAAGACGGGCCGGAGTGCAGCGCAGGCGCGAGATGCGCTGCTCAAAGAAACGCCGCGCGGCAGCTTCGTCCAACCGGCCGAGGTCGCCGAAGCGGTGGCGTGGTTGTGTCTCCCGGGTGCCGAGGCCGTCACCGGTCAGGCAATAGCAGTGGATGGCGGGGAGCTTGCCGGATGAAGCGCAACGAATTGATGCTCGATCACGAATCGCGCGCGCGGCGAGACGATCATCAGGCGCTGCGGCTCTGGCTGCGGATCTTGTCATGCTCGAATGTCATCGAGCAGCAGGTCCGGCGGGGTCTTCGCAGGGAGTTCCACACGACGCTGCCCAGATTCGACTTCATGGCGCAGCTCGACCGCAATCCGTCGGGGCTGAAGATGGGTGAGATCTCCGAGATGATGATGGTGACCAGCGGCAACGTCACTGGCATCGCCGATGAGTTGGAAGCCGCGGGTCTTGTCGCGCGGCATGCCGTGCGAGGCGATCGTCGCGCCTTCACCGTCAAGCTCACGAAAGCCGGCCGCCGCAAGTTCGCCGAGATGGCGCGCGCGCACGAGCGTTGGATCGTGTCGTTGTTCGCCGGCCTCTCGAAGCGAGAACAATCGCAGCTTTTCGAACCGCTCGCGAAACTCAAGCGGCACGCCGCATCGCGCAACGGCGAGATCGCCGGATGAACGTGCACCAAGAACACGCCGGGCAGTTCACTTGGTCGATCGACGGCGCGGTCGAGACCATCACGCTCGACAGGCCGGAGCGGAAGAATCCGCTCACGTTCGAGGGCTACCACGCGCTGATCGAGGCGTTCCGGTCGCTCGCGAATCTGAAAGACAAAGTGAAAGCCGTCATCCTCACCGGCGCCGGCGGTAATTTCTGTTCGGGCGGCGACGTCCACGAGATAATCGGCCCGTTGACGAAATCGAAGCCCGACGAACTGCTGCGCTTCACCCAGATGACCGGCGAGCTCGTCAAGGCGATGCGCGCCTGTCCGCAACCGATCATCGCGGCGATAGACGGCGCATGCGCCGGCGCCGGTGCGATCTTGGCGATGGCATCCGACCTGCGCTTCGGCACGTCGCGGAGCAAGGTCGCGTTTCTCTTCGTCCGCGTCGGGCTCGCCGGCGCCGACATGGGCGCGTGCAGCATCCTTCCTCGCATCGTCGGTGCAGGCAGAGCTGCGGAGCTCTTGTTCACGGGTAGATCGATCACCGGTGACGAGGCACATAACTGGGGATTTTACAATCGCGTGTGTCCGCCGGAAACGCTTCTCGCGGAAGCGACCAAATGCGCGCGCGATCTTGCCGCAGGTCCGACGCTCGCGCACGCGGTGACGAAGAAGATGCTCCACCGCGAGTGGTCGATGGACGTCGACGCGGCGATCGATGAAGAAGCGCGCGAGCAAGCGCTCCTCATGGAGACGAACGATTTCCGGCGCGCGTACGAAGCATTTGCGGCGAAGACTA
>DASQJC010000447.1:0-17642 GCA_035631255.1 Candidatus Eremiobacteraceae bacterium
AATCGTGTAGTCGCCTTGGATCGTGTTCGCAGTGGCGGCGATGCCGCCGGGAACGATAAGAAGCAGTGCTCCAGCCGCCGCGATGCCGCCGATCACCTGTCCGATGACATATCCGGGGACGTCAGCCCACGGGAGTCTGCCCGCGACCGCCATGCCGATCGTCACCGCAGGATTGACGTGCGCGCCCGAGATCGGGCCGATCGCGTACGCCATCGCGAGCAGCGTGAATCCGAAGGCGAGAGAGATACCGACGATACCGGCTTTATCGCCGCTGATCGCCGCGGTGCCGATGCCGACGAACATGAGCACGAACGTGCCGACGAGCTCGGCCAAATACTTCTTCATCCAATCCTCCTATGGAAGAGCTGGAAGAACTGAGCGCAGGTTGAGCGGGAGTTGTCGCAAGGATGAGAGGCGACCTGCGATGCAGGGCGTCCGCGCGCCTTCGCAGTAGACGCGCGCCCATGCCTGACGAACCGCAAAAGCAAGAACCTGTCCTCGACCTGCGCCACATCGGTCGCGTGCTCGATAAGGAGATGCCTGTCCGGAGCGCAGGGTGGGAGATGTCGAAGCCGGGCTCGGCCGATATGCGCCGTCGCCGTTTCACCGTGAAGATGCCGCATTCCGAACCGAAGCCCGGTCCGGATAATCCGCCGCAGAACGTTCGCTAGCCCATCGGCTAGAGCGGCAGTTCCATCTCGCCCGTCGCCACAAAACCCATCGACTCGTAAAGCGGTCGCCCATATTGCGATGCTTGTAGCCGCACGACTTTGCAGCCGATCGATCGCAGCCAGCCGATCGCCGCTGCTGTCAGCGCCCTCGCAGCTCCGCGGTGCCTGAACGCCGGATCGACGTACACGTTGGCGATGTAGCCGCTCGGCAGCGATTTGAGGTATCGCTCGGACATCGTGCGTCGTCGCATCGCGACTGCCGACCCGACGATTTTCGAATCGATCTCCGCCACGAAGTAGCGGCTGTCACCCGAGGCGGCGCTATCGAGATACGTCGCGGAGAAGAGCGAAACGAACTGCGGATCGAGCTCTCCGTCCGGCCAACCGAGTTCGCGGCGCATCCCAAGGTAGTGGTCGGCGGCCAGCGCCAACTCGTCGGCGCGTGCCTCGCGCGTGGTGATCGTGCCCATGCAGAAGGGTTCTAAGGCGGCATGCTTGTACCTATCTATCTGGTAAGGACAAGTATATCAATGCCGGCAACGCTCGTTCAGATCCAGTTCCACAGCCGCGATAGACGCCCGCTCTATCAGCAGCTCGCGGAAGGCATCGGTCAGCAGATCCGCAACGGCTCGCTGCCCCTCGGCACGCGCTTGCCTCCGCTGCGGGAGCTTGCCAAGCGTCATGCCGTCGCGCTCGTCACAGCGAGTCAGGCATACGAGGCGCTCGCCGCCGAAGGCCTCATCGAATCGCGGACCGGGCGCGGCACCTTCGTCGCGTTCGACTCGGACGGTGTCGAGACGGTCACTGTGCCTCGTCCGGCGACCGCGCGTCAAGACGATCAGTGGGATTCGGCGCTCTCGCGTTATAGCGCGCAGACACGGCGCGTCGCCGCGATGCATCTCTTGCGCTCCTCGTTCAGGCCGGGCACGATCGCGCTGTCGAACGGCCATACCGCGCCCGAAACGTATCCGCTCGCAGACTTCGCGCGCTGCTACGCGCGGACGTTCCTCGACGATCCGCCGGAGATCCATCAATATCGCGCCGATCGCGGCGACCCTGCGCTGCGCGAGATATTCGCCAACCGCCTGCGCGCGCGAGGCGCCGACGTCAGCGCGGACGATATCCTCATCGTCAGCGGCGCGCAGCAAGCGCTGAGCCTCGTCGCTGAGACGTTCCTCGATCTCGGTGATTTTGCAGCGGCGGAAGCGCCGACATACTTCTCGGCGCTCGAGGTATTCGATCAAAAGCGTGTCTCGTGGGTGAATCTCGCCGGCGACGCGGATGGAGCGCTGCCCGATTCGATCGCCGCCGCGGTGCGCCGTTTTTCGCCGCGGCTCATGTATCTGAACACGGCGTCGCAGAACCCGAGCGGTTCGTTCCTCGCCCGGTCGCGCCATCGTGCCGTCCTCGATGTCGCGCGCGCGGCGAAATTGACGATCGTCGAAGATCAGACGTCGTGGCCTCTTTCCTATGAAAGCGAGGCGCCGCCGCCGCTGCTCGCAAGCGATACCGACGGCCGCGTCGTCCTCATCGAAAGCTTGTCGAAGCTGCTCTTCCCGAGTTTGCGCATCGGCTACATCGCAGCGCGTGGTCACGCGATGCAAGAGCTCGTCGCCGCAAAACTTCGCGCAGATACGTTCACGACCACCGTGGCTCAGCGCGCGCTCGTGCGCTTCATGGAGTCGAAGGCGTCGGCGCGACACTTGCGCACGACGCGGTTTCTCTATCGCCGACGTCGCGACGCGCTCATGACCGCGCTCGCCGGCGTCCTGCCGGACGGGGCAAGAGCGGTAGCGCCGCGCGGCGGTGTCAACGTCTGGGTGGAGCTGCCGTCGGATTGGTCGTCACTCGAGCTGTTCGGCTACGCGGCGCAAGAGGGAGTGCTCTTCTTGCCGGGAACGCCGTTCTATCCGACGATGCCGGCGAACAACACGCTGCGCCTGTCGTTCGGCACCCTGCCCGAGAACCTCGCCGGGGAAGCGATGGCGCGGCTTGGCCGCGCGATCAAGCACTACGCATCGGCGCGCAAGAAAGCGCGGCGGACCGACATCGCGGCGGCAGCCGTATGAACGACGTCCGCGAAAATTTGAAACTCTTGTAACACCGATCCACCTCGAGGAGACACATGGCTACCGTTCTGGAGAAAGTCAGCGAATTTCGCAACGAGCCCGTGAAGACGTTCGCCGATGCGGCGTCGCGCGAGGCGATGTCCGCAGCGATCGAAGCCGAGCGCAAGAAGTTCGGCGCCGAGTACGACCTCGTCATCGACGGCAAGAAGGTCAAGGGATCGAAGACGTTCCCATCGCGCAATCCGGCCCGTCCGAGCGAAGTGATCGGCAACGTTCAATCGGCGACGCCCGAACAAGCCCGCGCCGCCATTGAAGCGGCCGATCGCACATTCAAACGCTGGTCGAAGACGCCGCCGGAACAACGCGCTGAGGTCATCTTCCGCGCGGCCGAACTCGTGCGCAAACGCCGCTACGAGTTCGACGCGCTCCTCGTCCTCGAGGTCGGTAAGAGCTGGGTCGAAGCTGACGGCGACGTCGCCGAAGGCATCGACTTCCTCGAATACTACGGGCGCGAGATGCTCCGCTACGCGAAGCCGCATCCGATCACGCCGATGGAAGGCGAGCGCAACGAGATGCGCTACATCCCGCTCGGCGCCGGCGTCGTCATTCCGCCGTGGAACTTCGCGTTTGCGATCATGGTCGGCATGACCGGCGCGGCAGTCGTCACCGGCAACACGGTCGTGCTGAAGCCCTCGAGCGATTCACCCGTCATCGCCGCGCGCTTCGTCGACCTGCTCGTCGAGGCGGGGCTCCCGGCGGACGTCGTCAGCCTCGTCACCGGATCGGGTGGTGCGATCGGCGACGAGCTCGTCAAACATCCGCGCACGCGCTTCATCTCGTTCACCGGCAGCAAAGACGTCGGATTACACGTCAACAAGCTCGCCGCCGAAACGCAGCCCGGACAGGTCTGGATCAAGCGCGTCGTCGCGGAGATGGGTGGCAAAGACGGTATCGTCGTCTCATCCGACGCCGATCTCGCTTCGGCCGTCGAAGGCGTCGCGCAAGCCGCGTTCGGCTATCAAGGGCAGAAATGCTCGGCGTGCTCGCGCGCGATCGTCGAAGCGCCGGTTTACGACGAGTTCGTCAAGCGGCTCGTCGAACGTGCGGACAAGATCACCGTCGGCGACACGACCGATCCCGATAAGGGCATGGGGCCGGTCATCAACGAGTCGTCGATGAAGAAGATCCAGGAGTACATCAAAGCCGGCAAGGCGGAAGGCAAGCTCGTCTTCGGCGGCGAGCGGGTCGGCGACGACGGCTGGTTCGTCGAACCGACGATCTTCATCGACATCCCGCCGGACGGCAAGCTCGCACAAGAAGAGATCTTCGGTCCGGTCCTCGCCGTCATCAAGGCGAAGGATTACGACGACGCCCTCGCGATCGCGAACAACACGGAGTTCGGACTGACCGGTTCGGTCTACTCGAAAGATCGAGCAAAGCTCGAGCGCGCGCGCGACGAGTTCCACGTCGGCAATCTCTACTTCAATAGGAAGAGCACGGGCGCGATGGTCGGCGTCCACCCGTTCGGCGGTTTCAACATGTCGGGGACCGATTCGAAAGCGGGCGGCCCGGACTACCTGCTGCTGTTCTTGCAAGCGAAGAGCGTCAGCGAAAAAACGAGCTGACGCCCTAGCGACGGTCTAGCTGCGACCCTTACCGGCGGCGGAAGTGGACCTCGACGCCGGTGCATGCGGCGAACGAGCGCAATTGGCTTTCGACGTCGCCGAGCCATTCGTCGGACGGCACCGAACGGTTGAGCCATGAGATCGTTATCGCGCTGAGGCTCGGCGTTATGACGCGTTCGACGGACGTGCCGCTGATGTCGGCCATACCGTCGATGAGCTGACCGAACGCGATGGCGAGTTCGTTCGGAGAAGCGAGCGGCCGAGTCACCGTGAACTGGATCGGATCGAAGGCTTGCGGCTGCGGCTGCGGTGTCTGGGACGCTTCGTTCATTGCTCACCTATGCGAAGGATCTCGGGTTGGCGTGCCACCCATATTACCCAACAAAGGCGCCGCTTAGAAGTGACGGCGCTTGCACTAAAGGGCCGTTCCGACGGGAACCACACCCTCACCCGTGCTAAGGTGTTTTTCATCACCCTGGACTAGAATGCGAGGACGATGCCGCGCCTGATCGCCCGCGAATTGATGGACGATGACACGACGAGCGGCGACCCCACCGTCTGGCGCGGAAGCCTGCACGACCTAGCAAGGGTCAATAGGCTGCTCGGTGGCCGCCGCCTCCTGCGCCTCGAGATCGACCGGATCGATCCTCCGCCGCAGGCGATCCTCGACGTGGCCACCGGCAACGCGGACCTTCCGATCTTCATGCTCGATCATTTGAAAGAACGCGGTGTCACCGCGACGTGCGTCGCGGTGGACCGTTCGCCAAAGGTGCTTTCCATCGCGGCGGAGCGTGTCGCCGGGCGCGCTGATATCCGCTTGCAGCAAGCCGACGCGACCGCGCTGCCATTCGCAGACAAAAGCTTCGACCTCGCGACGATCGTGCTCGCCTTCCATCACTTCGACGGCGACGCGGCGGTCGCGGTGCTCCGCGAACTCGCTCGAGTCGGCAAGAACGTGATCGTCAACGACTTGCGCCGAAGCCGGATCGCTTGGGCCTTTGCGAAGTACGCGTTCCCGCTGTTCACACGCAACAGGTTCACGCTGTCGGACGGGCCGATGTCCGTGCTTCGCGCGTATACACCGGACGAGATATCAGCGATCGCGAAGGCGGCCGGCTGGGCGAGGATCGCCGTTCGTAAGTATCCGGGCTATCGCATGGCGCTCGTCGGTGGAACCGCATGACGGACGTGCTCGTCGTCGGCGGCGGACCGGCCGGATCATCTGCGGCGCTCCGGCTCTCGCGAACCGGCCTTGAAGTGTGCGTGCTCGAACGGACGCCGTTTCCACGGACGAAGGTGTGCGGTGAGTATGTCAGCCCAGGCGCATGCAATGTGCTTTCGGAGCTCGGTCTACTCGACGCGATGGCGTCCGAAGCGTTCGCGCTGCGAACGATCGCTCTCGCCGGTTTCGGCACGGAGCCGGTCCGCCTGCGTTTACCCGATCGCGGAGCGCTTTCGATCCCACGCAGCCGTTTCGATGAGATCTTGCTCGATGCCGCGCGCGGTGCTGGTGCGGTGACCGTCTTCGGATCGTTCCTCGAGCTGGAAGAATCGCGCGACCACATCTCCGTATCGTATCGCGATCGCGAGGGATCGACGCGTACGATCGAGTGTCGAGTTCTCATCGGAGCGGATGGTGCGTTTTCGACCGTCGCTCAGCGCGCGGGCATGGCGCGACGTCGCGGCGGCGGTGGCCGCTGGGCGGTCGGCGGACATCTCATCGGACAAGAAGATGAAGATGCGCTCGAGATGTACGTCGGGCCGGGCGGCTATTACGCTCGCAATCCGCTCGGCGGCGGCAAGGCGAACTCGATGCTCGTCATGCCCGACGCGCGTCGAGGTGCCGATGCCGATCGCACGGTCATCGAGTTGACCAAAGGCAAGTGCCGCTTCGAAGAAGACAAGCTCGAAAAGCGCGTCGCCGTCGGCCCATTGCGCTACTCGGCAGACGTTGTTGCGCGCGAACACGTCTTGCTGGCCGGCGATGCAGCGGGCCTCCTCGATCCTTTCGTCGGTCAGGGCATGGCGATCGCGCTCGAAACGTCATCATCGGTCGTGACTGCCGTCGATGCATTGCTCCGCGGAGTCGGGTCTTCGCGCGTCGCGCGCGATTTCGCGGCAGCGCGACGTCGCGCCGTGCGTCCCCGGACGATGCTCGCGGCCGCCGTCGACACCGTCATTCGGATGCGGCCGTTACGCGATCGCGCGGAGCGTGCGGTTCGCCGCGATCCGTCTCATGCCGAGTCCGTGCTCGCGGCGCTTGCCGGAGCCGTGCCGGCGCAGACCGCGCTCAACGCGCGATCGCTGCTCGGTCTCATCGCATGATGCATCTCGAACGCTCGGTCGACGTCGCCGCACCGGTGCAGACCATCTACGATCTCGCACAGGACGTCGCGGCGTGGCCGGCGATACTCCCGCACTACCGTTACGTGAAGGTGCTACGCGAAAACGGGTATGAACGCGATGTCGAGATGGCGGCGCGTCGAGACTGGATCCCCGTGCGATGGACCGCGCGCGTCACGCTCGACCCATCGACACCGCGCATCGAGTTCAAGCATTTGTCCGGGTGGACGAAAGGCATGGCGGTCGCGTGGACGTTCGCGCCGTACGCCGGAGGGACGCGGGTGACTATCGCTCACGACCTCGACGAGAACGTCCGGCCGCTATTGCGAGGCTGGTTCGGGCATCGCATCGTCGGCGATTTCTTCATACAGTCGATCGCGGGCCGCACGCTCGCGCGCATGAAACAGCTCGCGGAGGAGCGCAATGGCTAATCGCGTCTTCATAACGGGTATCGGCGCCATAACGCCCATCGGATCGGGCAGAGATGGGATGTGGCGCGGCACGCTCGACGGCAAGCGCGGTGTCAAAGCGATCGATCGCTTTGACGCTTCGTTGTTCCGTTCGCAGGTGGCAGGGCAGGTCGACGACTTCGATCCATCCGCGCTATTATCGCGCCGCGAAACGCAGCGCACTGATCGCTACAGCCAATTCGCGATCGCAGCGGCGCAAATGGCATTTGACGACGCGAACTACACGCCGCAAGGCGACGACGGCGACTTCGGCGTCTGGATCGGCAGCGCGCTCGGCGGCGCTGCGTTCGCCGAGGGCGAGTTCAAAAGCTACTACGAGAAAGGGCCGAAGGCGATCAGCCCGATCCTCGCGCTGAGCGTTTTTCCGGCAGCGGCATGTTGCAATGTCGCGATCCACTTCGGACTCCACGGTCCGACGATCTCGAATTCGAACTCGTGCGCGGCCGGCGCCGTCGCGATCGGCGATGCGTTCCGCGCGATCCGAAGCGGTCTTTGCCGTGCGGCACTCGCGGGCGGCGTCGAAGTTCCGCTCACGCCGCTCATCTTCGACGCGTTCGACGTCATCCGCTCGATGTCGACGCGCAACGGCGATCCCGCTACTGCAAGCCGCCCATTCGACGCGGGCCGCGACGGTTTCGTCATGGCGGAAGCCGCTGGTCTGCTGCTGTTGGAGAATGAAGAGGACGTCGTCCGTCGCGGCGTGACGCCGTATGGCGAGATCGTCGGCTACGCGCTGACGAATGATGGTCAGAGCATGGTAGCGCCGCGAGAAGACGGACGCGAGGCATCGCGCGCGATGACGCTCGCGCTGCGCGACGGCCGTGTCGATCCGTCGGAAGTCGATCACGTGAGCGCGCATGGGTCATCGACGCCACTCAACGATGCGACCGAGAGCCAGGCCATCCGGCAAGCGCTCGGGGCGAGGGCCGACGACATCGTCGTATCGGGCACGAAAGGTATGACCGGTCACGCGCTCGGCGCAACCGGCGCGGTCGAAATCGCGATGTGCGTGCTCGGTATTCGCGACGCGCTCGTCGCCCCGACGATCAACCTCGAGACGCCTGGAGACGGCTGCGATTTGCGTTACTCGCCGGAAACGCCGATGGAGTTGAAGCAGCGCGTCGTCATGTCGAACAGTTTCGGATTTGGCGGCCTCAACGCGGCGATCGTCATGCGCTCCGCAGCCTAATAATATGGTCGAGGAGCGGTCGAGATTTATCTCGACCGCCGCGGCCTCTTCGCAAGGTATAGCTACCTGGCCAAGGGACACCGTCTAGGCGCAGCGGGACGAGATGGGCCATAGTCGTCCCGGCTCGACCCCGGAAAGCCTCTTATCACCGTCCCTAGCCGAGACGGACCTCCGCCTCGATAAGGCAGAATAATAGAAGCCTCCGCCATCTCATCCCCCGGTAAAGGCCACCCCGATGCCCCGCCCACTTCGAATCCCTGCGCCCGGCGCGTTTCGGCTGCGTAACGGCCTTCGCATCGTCGCCGCCCCTATGCCCTCGGCCGGAAGCGTCAGCTTTACGCTCGCCGTCAAGGCCGGATCCATTTACGACCCGCCGCGGCTGAGCGGTCTCGCCCACTTCCTCGAACATCTGGTCTTCAAAGCGACCGACGATTACACGCGTCACGAGCTGGCGGCGACCATGCAGCGCTGCGGCAATCGCTTCGACCCGGCGACGAGCAAAGAGGCGATCGCGATTTCCGGGAGCGTGCCGTCCTCGAAAGTGGACGAGGCGCTCGCGCTTATCGCGAGCGTCGCGCAACGCCCGCGTTTCGCGTCCGACGATATCGAGACAGAGCGGCTCGTCGTGCTCGAGGAGCTCCGCGACTGGGAGGATGCGCCGAGCAAGCGCATCGAGGTCCTCGCCGATGCCGCGCTGTGGGGCGCGCATCCGATGGGTCGAGACATCGGAGGTAAGCGTTCGACGGTCCGTGAGATCACACGCGACCAAGTGCGGCGCTTCCATAGACGTTACTTCCACCCGCGCAACGCCGTACTGAGCATCGCGGGTGCGATGAGCGAGCGAGAGATGCTTTCGCTGGCGCGCCGGCACTTCGGAGGGTGGAAGTCATCCGCGATCGCCGCGACGCCTCGCAGGCACGCCGCCGCACCACTCGCCCCCGCCGGACTCCAACGGCGCCGCTCGAAGGTGCTGCGTCGCTCGGGCACGTCGCAAGTGTGGTTCTCCGCGTCGACGACGACGCCGTCGTACCCCGACGGCTACGATGCCGTGCTTCAAGCGCAACTCGCACAAGTGCTCATCGGCGATGGAGACGGCAGCCGGCTTTGGGACGGCATGCGGGAACGCATGGGTCTTGCGTACGAGGTCTATGCGACTCTCGACTTCTACTCGGACGTCGGCGTCATGAGCGCGATGGCTGCTGTCGGACGTAATCGCGCGGGCGTCGCGGTGCGCGAGATGAAGCGACTGCTAGAAGACACTTCGCGCGGCTTCAGCGTCGAGGAGTTCGCGCGCGGCAAAGAAGCGCTCGCCGCGCAGATCGACCTTGGTGCTCAGTGGCCGTTCGCGAACGCCGCTCGCTACGCGGAGCTGGCGCTCATCGATCAGCCGCTCGTCACCGCACCGGAAGAGCGTGCGATGCTCGACAACGTCGGAATCGCGCAGTTCAACGAGTTCGTCCGCGAACGCATACGTTGGGATGCCGCTGCCGTCTGCGCGATCGGCGAAGGGCCGGCGCTCGACGAAGTAAGGGCTTAGCAGCTCTTAACGTAAGGCCCATGTTCGCTCGAACATGGGCCCAATCACACCGCGACTCACGCGCAAGGCAAGCGCCGGAAAATGCGCGAACGCGGCCGCATGAAGTGGACGACGCGAGAGCGCGTCGCAACGGACCGTGCATACTCAGCGCGGTCCGGTGCACGCTTGGCCGCAGCTTCATGAACGACTTCAAGATCGGCCTTCCGCTCGCGCGCCGCATCATCGTCGATGCGCTCTTCGCGAGCGCCTCCGACCCGCACGCGTATGCATACCGAGCGACGCACGTCGGGTTCTATCTCGCGCCGAAAGATCAAGCGGGCCGCGTGCACGACTACCGTTACGACGAGGGCGGTCAGACGTTTTTCGTCTACGACTCGCTCGGCGACCCGGTCGCGCGGATATTCCTCAAGGATGACGAGTGGCGTGCCGGTATGCAGGGCGTCGGAGAATTGCCCTTCCATTTCGGCGGCGCGAAGCTGCTTCTCGCGACGCTCTCGAACTAGAGCGGACGAACCCTAGAGCTTTCCGCCTTCGCGTTTCATCGTCTCGACGACGATGCGCTTGTTGAGCCGCGCGCGCGATAGATCGACGCTGACGGACCACGTCAGGTCGGCGCGACGGTTGTCTCCCGCGCGCGGCGACCGCGGCTGTTCGCCTTTGCTTGCGACTCGAATGCTGACCGCATCGCGATCGATCGACTGGTTCAAGAACCAATCGACGGCGGCGGTCGCATTGCGCGTCAATGTGAACGTAGCGGTGACGACATTAGCGCTGCTCATCGCTGCAATCGTTTGTCCACTGCGACTTTGCGCCCTTCGGCGCCGTCGCACCGGATAGGACGCTCGTCGCACCCGACCGAAAGCCGCCGCATGGCGACGAACACACCGATCACGGTCGCGTACGGCGACGGAATCGGCCCTGAGATCATGAACGCGACGCTCGATATCCTCAAGGCGGCGGGCGCGCGCCTCGACATCGAGGTCATCGAAGTCGGCGAGAAGGTCTACCTCGCAGGCAATCCGGCGGGCATCGCACCGAACGCGTGGGAGAGCCTGCGTCGGACGAAGGTCTTCCTGAAAGCGCCGATCACGACGCCGCAAGGCGGCGGCTACAAGAGCCTCAACGTCACGACGCGCACGGTGTTCGGTCTCTACGCGAACGTGCGACCGTGCGTCTCGTACGCGCCCTACGTTCGCACGAAGCATCCGATGATGGACGTCGTCATCATCCGGGAGAACGAAGAAGACGTCTACGGCGGCATCGAGTACCGCCAGACGCAAGGTATGACGGAATGCCTCAAGCTCATCTCGAAGCCGGGTTCGGAGAAGATCGTGCGGTTCGCGTTTGACTACGCGAAGCGCAACGGCCGCAAGAAAGTCACGTGCTTCACCAAAGACAACATCATGAAGATCACGGACGGGCTGTTCCACAAGATCTTCGACGATGTGTCTGCGGAATATCCTGATATCGAACACGAGCACTGGATCGTCGACATCGGCGCGGCGAAACTCGCCGACACACCCGAGGCGTTCGACGTTCTCGTCCTGCCGAATCTTTACGGCGACATCTTGTCCGACGTCGCCGCGCAGATCGCAGGCTCGGTCGGTCTCGCAGGCTCGGCGAACATCGGCGAGTCGTGCGCGATGTTCGAAGCGATCCACGGATCGGCGCCGCGGCGCGCCGGTCAAAACTTGGCGAACCCATCAGGCCTGTTGCTGGGCGGCATCCTCATGCTCGTCCACATCGGTCAAGGCGACATCGCGACGCTCGTCCACAACGCGTGGCTGCGCACCATCGAAGATGGGATCCACACGTACGACATCTTCGATCCGCACATCAGCAAAGAGAAAGTCGGCACGAAAGAGTTCGCTCAAGCGGTCATCGCGCGTGTCGGTCAGCGTCCGGAAAAGCTGCGCGCTGTTTCGTATCCGGTCGAGACGGCCAAGCCGCCGACGGTCGGCACGACCGCGTCATCGACGCAGTTGAAGACGCTCATCGGCGTCGATATCTTCATCGATCTCGCAGGCGGAAAGGCCGACGACATCGCCGCGCGCTTGGGGGGCGGTGATCTGCGCCTCGCGGCGATCATGAATCGCGGCACAAAAGTGTGGCCCGAAGGACTGCCGGAAACGTTCACGACCGATCAGTGGCGCTTGCGCTTCAAGTCCAAGAAGCAAAACGGCACCGTCACGCACTCGGACATCGGTTCGCTGCTCGGGTGGATCGCCGGCGCCGGCTTCGATGCGATCAAAACCGAGAATCTGTACGCCTTCGACGGCGCACCTGGGTACTCAATCGTCCAAGGCGAGTAGCGCATCTGCATCCCAGGTGTAGTAGGCCGACCGAAGGTCGGCTAGCCGAGCTGCGCTCGGCCTACTACATATCGCCCTAAAGCACACTATCCTAAAGCGCGCCAGGGCAGGGCGCGCGGTCCTTCACCGCCGAAACGAGAACCGCTTGACGGAAAGGACGAGATAGTGGCGACCGGCATGGACAGTTTCCGCTCGAAGACGACCCTCGAGACCAGCGGCAAAAAGGTCTCATATCACAAGGTCGAGGCCGCCGGACCGAACGTCAAGCGATTACCGGTCGCACTCAAGATCCTGCTCGAGAACCTCTTGCGCTTCGAGGATGGCCGCTCCGTCGACAAAGCGCACATCGAAGCGCTCGCGAACTGGGATCCGAAGAAGCCGCCCGAGCGCGAGATCGCGTTTCGGCCCGCGCGAGTTCTGCTCCAAGATTTTACAGGCGTCCCCTGTGTCGTCGACCTCGCCGCCATGCGCGATGCGATGTCCGAGATGGGCGGCGACCCCGAACGCATCAATCCGCTCCAGGACGTCGAACTCGTCATCGACCACTCGGTCATCGCCGATGCGTTCGGTTCGCGCGAGGCGTTCAAGATCAACGCCGAGTTGGAATTCGCGCGCAACGGCGAGCGCTACGCGCTGCTCAAGTGGGGTCAGCAGTCGCTGCGTCGTTTCCGTGCGCTGCCGCCCGACCAGGGCATCGTCCACCAAGTGAATCTCGAATATCTCGCGCGCGTCATCTTCCTCGAAGAACGCAACGGCGAACATATCGCATTTCCGGACACGCTCGTCGGCACCGACTCGCACACGACGATGGTGAATGGTCTCGGCGTCCTCGGCTGGGGGGTCGGCGGCATCGAGGCGGAAGCGGCGATGCTCGGACAACCCGTGTCGATGCTCGTCCCCGACGTCATCGGCTTCAAGATCACCGGACGCATGCCCGAAGGCGCAACCGCGACCGATCTCGTCCTCACGTGCACGGAGATGCTGCGCAAGCGCGGCGTCGTCGCCAAGATCGTCGAGTTCTTCGGCGCGGGATTGAGCACGCTCAGTCTCGCCGATCGTGCGACGGTCAGCAACATGTGCCCGGAGTACGGTGCGACCGCCGCGCTCTTCCCGATCGACGAAGAGACGCTGACATATCTCCGCCTCACCGGCCGCGAGAAAGCGCACATCGCCCTTGTCCGCGACTACGCGATAGCGCAGGGTATCTTCCGCACCGACGATGCAGCCGATCCGCTCTACACCGACGTCATGCATCTCGATCTCGCAAACGTCGAGCCGAGCCTCGCGGGTCCGCGGCGTCCGCAAGATCGCGTCGCGCTGAAGTCCGCGAAAGACTCGTTCTGCGATCAGTTCGCGCAACTCGCAGAGCGGCGCGAAGCGAAGGTCGCGCAAGCGGCCACGTTCGATCCCGAAGGCAACGAAGCGCTCAACCCGATGGCCGGCAAGAGAACGGTGACGTACGGTCCGTCCGGAAGTGAGAAGATCGCCGACGGCGCCGTCGTCATCGCCGCGATCACGAGCTGCACGAACACGTCGAATCCGAGCGTCCTCGTCTGCGCGGGTCTGCTCGCGAAGAAAGCCGTCGAGGCAGGTCTTTCGACGAAGCCGTGGGTGAAGACGAGCATCGCGCCCGGATCGAAAGTCGTCACCGACTATCTCGCCAAGGCGGGTCTCACGCCGTATCTCGAGAAGCTCGGCTTCTACCTCGTCGGATACGGCTGCACGACGTGCATCGGCAACAGCGGTCCGCTGCCCGACCCGATCGCCCAAGCGGTCAACGACAACGATCTCATCGTCTGCTCGGTGCTTTCGGGCAATCGCAACTTCGAAGGGCGCGTCCATCCGCAGGTGCGCGCGAACTATCTCGCGTCGCCGCCGCTCGTCGTCGCCTACGCGCTGGCAGGCCGCATGGATTTCGACCTGACCGAGAAGCCGCTCGGCACCAACGACGGCAAGCCCGTCTATCTGCGCGACCTCTGGCCGTCATCGGCTGAGATCAACAAAGTCGTCGCGGAATGCGTCGCCGAGTCGATGTTCCGCATCCAATACGCCGATGCGTTCGGCGGTGACGAGCGATGGAAGTCGATGGCCGTGCCTGCCGGCACGCGTTTCAAATGGGATGACTCGTCGACGTACGTCAAGCGGCCGCCGTTTTTCGACGGCATGCCGCGCGAGCCGCAACCGCGCGCCGACATCAAAGGCGCTCGCGTGCTTGCCTACGTCGGCGACAGCGTCACGACCGACCACATCTCGCCGGCCGGCAGCATTCCGAAGTCGACGCCCGCGGGCCAATATCTCATCGAGCACGGCGTTGAACCGAAAGACTTCAATTCCTACGGCGCGCGCCGCGGCAATCACGAAGTGATGGTGCGCGGCACGTTCGCCAACGTGCGGCTGCGAAATCGCCTCGCGCCGGGAACCGAGGGCGGGTTCACGCGCCACATGCCCGACGGCGAGCAGATGACGATCTACGACGCGTCGACTCGTTATCTAAAAGACGGCGTGCCGCTCATCGTCCTCGCGGGCAAGGAGTACGGAGCGGGCTCGTCGCGCGATTGGGCGGCGAAAGGACCTCGCCTCCTCGGCGTCGTCGCCGCGATCGCCGAGAGCTTCGAGCGGATCCATCGGAGCAACCTTATCGGCATGGGGATCTTGCCGCTCGAGTACGCGGCGGGCGAGACGGCCGAGTCGCTCGGCCTCACCGGCGAGGAATCATATGATCTCGCGGGCATCGCCGGCGGTGTGAAACCGGGCGCGAAGATCATCGTGACCGCGACCGATGCTGCCGGCAATAAGAAACAGTTCACGAACACTGCGCGCATCGACACACCTGACGAGGCGGAATATTACCGCCACGACGGCATCTTGCAATACGTGCTCCGTCAGGTCAGGGGAGCGAACTAGAACAACCGCGCGCCGTTCGGAACCCGGTTTTCGGGCACGATAAGCACGACCGCGCCGTCCTCATCCTCGACGCCGAGCGTCAGCACCTCGCTCGCAACGCCTGCGATGCGTTTCACCGGCAGGTTGACGACGCCGAGCACTTGCTTTCCGATGAGCTCGCTCGCTTGGTAGCGTCGCGTCAACTGCGCGCTCGAAGTGCGCGTGCCCGTCGCAAGGCCGAAGTCGACCCGCAACTTGTACGACGGCTTGCGAGCGCCGGCGATCGGTTCGGCTTCGAGCACCGTGCCCGTCCTGATCTCGACCGCTGCGAACGCCGCGACGATTTCATCCATCGTTTTCATCCATGCCGAGCGGGATGCGTCACGCGCTCGCTCGAATCTTGCAAGTGAAAATGCCCGACCGCATCACCCGCGCTGTGTGCGTCGCCGTTTTCGCGCTCTCCGCTGTGTTCGCGAGCGGCACTTCCGCAAACGCGTGCCCCGTCTCACGCGGTGCCTCGCTCGTTCTCGTTTCGCAAGAACTCGATCCCGACGTCTTCCTGTGGGATTCAGCCGATCGCCTCGTCCACTACGCGACCGGTGATTACGACGTCCAAACCGTCCTCAAACACACGGTTCTCGTCCACGCGTTCAGCAAAGCGTATGCGCTTGGATGCCGCAAGCAAGTCGTCCATCCGAGCGCCACTGGCGCCGCACTAGGGACGTCGATCATCTACTTGATCGGTGTACGGGTCGTGTCCGGCGACGCGCGCGGCAAGTTCGGCTGGGTGCTTTCAGCCGACGTGCGCGGCCCCGGCGGCCGCAGGCTGACGACGCAACGGCGCCAATAGCGCCGAACCGAGCAGGCCGGCGCAAGAGGCCGGCAGAAGGCCCGCTGTCCACGTGCTGATCTACACGATACGGCGCCTGCTCCAGGCGATTCCGCTGATGGTCTTCATCAGCATCATCCTCTTCACGATCCTGCATAATATGCCGGGCGGACCGCTCGCGCCGTATATGCAGAATCCGCACATCACGCAAGCCGACATCGAGCGTCTGAAGCATAATTTCGGTCTTGATCGCCCCGTGTGGGTCCAATATCTGTCGTGGCTCGGCGCGTACGTACACGGCGACTGGGGCTGGTCGACGATGAACTCGACGACCGTCACCGAGGCGATCGCCGAGCGACTGCCCGCGACGCTCGAGCTCATGGGTGTATCGCTCGTCGTCTCGCTCATCATCGGGTTAGCGTTCGGCATACTCGCCGCGGTTCGGCCGTACTCGCTGTGGGACTACTTCGTCACGACGTTCGCGTTCTTCGGGATGTCCATGCCGACGTTCTGGTTCGCGATCCTGCTACAGATCGCGTTCGCTGTGAACGGCATCCATTTCCGCATCCCGTTCTCCGATTATCGCATCGACTTCAATTTGCCGTCAGCCGGACGCTACGACACGGACGGCGGCGGCTTCGTCGATGGTGTGCGGCATCTGATCTTGCCGGTCACCGTTCTCTCGCTCATCCAGATCGCGACGTGGTCGCGCTTCACCCGCGCGTCGATGCAAGAAGTGCTTCACACAGACTACATGCGCACGGCTGCTGCGAAGGGGCTCGGCTACTGGAAGATCATCTTCAAGCACGGTTTGAAGAACGCGCTCATGCCGGTCGTCACCGTTCTCGCGCTCGCGCTCCCCGGCGTCGTCGGCGGCGCGCTCATCACCGAGACGATCTTCGCCTGGCCTGGGCTCGGCCGCTTGTTCTACACGGCCTTGACGCAGCAAGACTTCTCATTGCTCATGGGCTACCTCGTCTTGATCTCGGTGCTCGTCGTGCTCTTCAATCTCATCGCCGATCTTGCGTACGGTTGGCTCGACCCTCGCGTGAAGTACGACTAGTATGGCAGTACGACCGAATCTCGTCGCACCGCCGCCGCCGGATTCCGCGCCGAGCGAGCTGCAAGAAGCGCACGACGCCGAGTTCTCGCGCGAGCGCCATCAGGCGTGGCGCAAGTTCCGGCGCCACTACCTCGCGATGGTCGGAGCGGTCGCGCTCATCATCATCGCGGTCGGCGCGATTTTCGCTCCACTATTCACCCATTTCGATCCGAACGCGATCGACGCGAACTGGAGCGGCACGCCGCTCGCGCCTGGTCAATTCGGGCACTGGCTCGGCACGGACAACCTCGGTCGCGACCTGTGGGCGCGCATGCTCTTCGGCGGACGCATATCGCTGACCGTCGCGATCTTCGCGGTGCTCATCGAAGTCGTGCTCGGCACGATAATCGGGGCGATCGCCGGCTACTACGGCGGCTGGATCGACTGGGCGATGATGCGCTTGACCGACACATTCCTGTCGATCCCGCTGTTGCCGCTGCTCCTCGTCCTGACCGGCATCGTCGCCGCATCCTCGACGAAAGCGGCGCTCAACTTCACGAGCATCGTGCTCATCATCGGCCTGCTTTCGTGGATGCCGGTCGCGCGGCTCGTGCGCGGTGCGTTCTTGAGTCTGCGCGAGAAAGAGTTCTGCGAAGCGGCGCGTGCGATCGG
>DASQJC010000448.1:0-8790 GCA_035631255.1 Candidatus Eremiobacteraceae bacterium
CATCGCGTTGGCGCGCCGGCCAAATGTGTCATGGCGACCGACATTTCGGCTGGCGGCAATCGCACTGGACGCGGTCCCAGCCGCGCGCGCTCTCTTGCGCGAAATGAAAAACACAGATGAGGAAGCTTCGATGATCGCGACATCATCCACCGCCAAACGCGCCGGCGACAGCCGCAAGCTATCGACGCTCGTGCGTCATCTCGAGCGTTCGGTCGATTCCGCACTTGGTTCGGATGAAGCGGCCAAACGCGTCCGCCGCTACGTCTCGGAGCACGACGCGCCGCCGGACGATCGGGTCGCGTTCGGTCGGCTGTGCACGGTCGTCTTCGCCCAAGGGATCGGCTACGAAGCCGTCGCTGCACGAGCCGACGGTTTCGCGGAGGCGTTCAGAGGCTACGATCCGGACGCAGTCGCCGCCTACGACGAGAAACGCGTCGAATCGCTCTTCTCGGCGCCCATCGTGCGCAACGCCGCGAAGATCAATGCCTGCGTCGAAAACGCCCGGCGCTGGGTCGCACTCGCGAAGACGCACGGCACATATCTCGGCCGCATCGCGAACGCGGCAGCAGCCGACGAACCGGCGACCGGATGGACCGCGCTCAATGCCGTGCTGCGCGACGACTTCGTCCATCTCGGCGAATCGACAGCGGGCCAAGTGCTCAAGCATCTCGGCTTTTTCACGGCATTCGCGCATCCCGGCGCGAGACGCGTCATCGAACGTCTCGGCTTTGTCGCGTCCGGCGCGCCTGCACCGGCGCTCCAGAAATTGCTCGGCGCCGTCGCACAGCGCCTCGGCCGGGATCCGTATGCGCTCGAAGCGACGCTTGCGCTCTTCGCCGGCATCGGTCCGTGCAAGAAAAAGCCCGCATGCGATGCATGCGAGCTTGCTGACCGATGCCCAAGCGCGAACGTATCGGCCTAGGCTTGCCGAGCTTCGCTCGGCATACCACATCTCAGCCTGCCCACTACATCTCAGCCGGGCCCGTTCGTACGCCTCGACCCAAGTGTCGTCCACACCGTTTCGAGGACTAGCTCTCGCCCGGCCTCGATCGCCTCCGCGCTTGCATCGCGCGCGGCGCGCCTCACATCGCGGATGCGGTCTGTTTCCACTCTCGTCGCCGGCAACATCGCACCTACTAAGAATCCGATGACGGTCGCGCCGATCGCCGCACTGATCGGATAATCATGGATCCATCGCCCTAATCGATCGGTCCTTCGCCGGATGTCTCGCTTCGTCGGCATCGCGCGAGCGACGCTTCTCGTCGCGCCCGCGACGCGATCCTTGACGACGTCGGTGAAACGCCTTCCGTGCATGGCTGCTAATCCTCCATCGCCATGACGTTCTTCAGCGCTCGCGAAAGCGCGAAGCCCGCGATCAGACCAGCAGCGACGACCGTCCATGGTTGACGGCGTGCGAAGGCGCGCACATCTTCGACGATGGCCGCGGAATCGGTCCGCTCGAGATATGTTCCGGCACGACGGATGACGAGCGAGAGATAACGCGCGATGCCCGAAGCGATCTCCTTTTCGTGATCCGCGAACTGATCGCCGCGAGACTCGAGACCGTCGGCGACGGCGTTCAAGCGTCCGCCGAGTTCTTTCGACCCGCGGTCTGCCTGGCGCCGGATGAATTCAGAGGGCTGAAAATCGTGCATGCGAACACCTCCGAGCGTTTTGAATACCCGGTCGCGCGCGATACGAAACGGCGCGTCTGCGCGAACGAGATCTGCGGCTGCACGCTCGCCGATACGAGCGATGCGGAGTACTGCTCGGAGTACTGTTCGGGCGAGGGCTCAGGCCGAGGCGAAGGGACCTGCCAATGCCGTCACGTCGGTTGCTGGTAGCCCGCCGCCGGTGAGCTACTGATCCGGGCGACCGGCGATAGATTCGAAACGATCGCTCGCATCGGGTCCGCGAAAAGCCGGCGCCATCCGCCTTTGAGGAGCGGGCGTTCGATCGCGTACGTCGCTATGGTGCCCGCGAGAATGGCGCATGCGGCCGACACGATCGGCGGCACATGGATCTGCGACAGCCAGACGATGATCTCGAGGTGCCAAAGGTACACGTTGTACGATATGGCCGCGGCGAAGATGAATATCGGGTTCGAAAGAGCGCTGCGGATCATCGGCATCGCACTGAACGAGCACGCGGCGAGCGCGAAGAAGTCGAGTGCGAAGAGCGCGCGGTGTCCGTTCAGCCAGGCGTATTGCGCGGCTGTGCCGCCCGCAAGCGTCGCCTGGTTGAGATCATACAACAAGACGATGAGCAGCGCGAACGCGACGATCGCACCGGTGGTCGTCGCTGTGCGTCGAAGCTTCGTCTGCTCCATCGTCGCGACCTGACCGATCGCGTACGCCGCCAACATGCCGGCGCCGAAGACGTCGAGCACCGCCGGCAGCTGATTTGTCGCATAAAGCGCGGTGTCGGACCCTATGCTGGCGATCCACCAGCGATAGAGATGAGCGACCGCGGTCATCACCAAGTACACGACGACCGGGTTTCGTCTGAACGCGCGGACGAAGAACGGGAAGAGCGCGTAGAACTGCACTTCGATGCCGAGCGTCCAGAAGGGACCGCTTATCGAGCCGAAGGTCGCCCACCACCAAGGATGGATGAACAGCGCGTGCACGATGACATTCCACACGAGCGCGGCAGTCGTCGGGAACCACGACGCGTGCGCCGCCGCGATGATGCAGAGAGCGACGAAATATGAGGGCAGGATCTTTTCGAGGCGCCGCTCGGCGAATTCACCGAGCGTCGGTTGGGCGCGGCCCTCGAAGATGTGGCGCGCGTGCGGCCAGAACAGGCAAAATCCGCTGACGAAAAAGAACAGGTCGACGCCCATGAAGCCCGTCTGGGCGATGAGCGACGTCGGCGTGACGCCCGTGACGAGCGCCAGATGATACCAGACGACCGCGAGTATCGCGATGCCTCGTAGGCCGTCGAAGACGCCGACATGGACCGCGCTTCGCGCTGCGGTCGTTGGACTTGACACGCGCTGGATGCCCTCGGATGGTTATGGCGAACATCCAAAGGGTGCCCGAGGAGATTGCGCGGTTCACGCAGCCGTTGGTTAGCTGCGGGCTGATTCAGTGTTGCGGCTGGCCGCTCGCGGTACGTGCGACCGTCGCGCTCGTCGACGCTTTTGTGTTGACTGCCGGCCACTCTGCGAGTGCCGTGCCTACTGCTTTGAACCAAACAGCCGCCATCAGGTCGTAACCGTTAGTCACCGGATGGATGCCGTCCGGGAAGAACTCCGCCGTGCGCGGCACCGCAGCGTCCATTCCGTCGGCCATCGCTATCCGGTAGCCGAGTCTGCGATAACGCGCGACGATCGTCCGCGCATCGTTGGTGAATGCGGTGACGGCTGCGTGAGAAACGCGCGGGCTGTCCACGACGCCGGCCACGATGAGACGCGCCGAAGGATCGAGCCCGAATATCTCGGCGATCTCCATGTCGAGACTTTGCGCGATGTTCGCTTGCGTATAGCCAGGCGAATTGTGCGCGTGGCGCAGCAAGTCGTTCGTGCCCGCCATGAGCAGGATGATCGATGGACGGTAGGTCGCGACCGCGCGCCGCGTGACATCGCCGAGCAGCTGGGGCGCCGGATCCGATGGGAACGACCGAAGCACGTAACCAGGCCATCCCTCGTGATCGCCGACATCGAGCGTGCCCGAGTAGTCCGAGCGAGCGCCGACCATCTTGAACTCGTAACCGCCCGCCTCGAGCAGGCGCGTCAGCGGCAGCCGATATCCCGCGCGTCCATTGTCGACACCCTTTGGACCGACGCCCGCCGTGATCGAGTCGCCGAGCTCCATGATCGTGATCGGGCGAACGACGATAGCCGGCGCAACGCCGGATGGGGCTGCCGCTGCCGGCGCCGTCGGACTTGAGATCGGCACGGCAACGGTCGGCGTCGCTTCCGTCGTCGTCGAGGATGCAAACGTGGCTATTAGCGCGATCGTCAATGCGAACGCGCACGAGATGATCTTCATCGATTGTAGTCATCGGCACGGACTGCACGATACTGCAGTGCGCCGCTTTCGAGGCTTGCTCGCCGGTCAAACCGAGCGGGCCGTTCTGACCTCTACATATATAACGTAATCGCCCCGGAAAACGGTTTGAGGAGCGGTCGAGATTTATCTCGACCGTATGCCGAGCGAAGCTCGGCGACTTGACGTTATATCCGCTCGACTTCGAGAGACGTCTCGATCAGCTTACGTCCGCTGCGACGCATGTGGATCACTCCGGCCGATCTGCGCGAGCTGACCGCGCGCACTAACCGGCCATCGACAAACTCGAGCGCGACAGCATCATCGACGGCGTAACCAGCTGGCAACTTGCCGGACTTGATCATCCGCCTATACACCGGCTGACGTCCGCCCTCGCCGTCGAAGTGCGGCGTGAAACTGCCGCGAAGCCAACCGAGACACGACATTCGGTCGAAACGGCCGGGGAACGAGTCGGTAAGTCCGGATGCGAACCAGCATAGGCCGCCCGCGCTCGATCCGGACAAGATGACGCCACGCTCGTACGCGCGGCGGACGGCCGCGTCGAGTTTCCACAGGCGCCACAGGGCGAGCATGTTGTAGGTGTTGCCGCCGCCGACGAAGATGAGGTCCTGGTGACTGAGCAGTTTCCCGAAATCCTCGATGTCGGTGAGGAAAAGTGGTAACGTCGTCGGGCGTCCGCCAAAGCGGCGGATCCGCCGCTCGATTCGGCGGATAGCAACAGCGTCGTCTCCGCTCGCTGTCGGGATGAAGCACACGCGGGGTTGCCGCTTGCCGGCCTGCGATAGCAGCCAATGGTCGAACGTCGGTCGCGGCTTCTTCGCGGAGAAAATTCCGCCGCCGATCGCGATGATTCGTTTCACTTCTTGCCCTTTGCGATCGCGGTCGCAAGCGCTTGCGGGTTTCCTCGGTAGGCGCTCTTGTCGATCGTGCCGGCGGCGATGCCCGATACGATGCGCGCGACCGCCTCGTTCGCCGGTGCTGCGATGCCCGCGTCCTGTGCCGCACGGGCGACGGCGCCGTTGAGCGCGTCTATTTCCGTGATCTTCCGTCCGGCGCGGACATCGATGAGCAGCGACGGCAGCTTCTCACCGCGCGCAGCCGTGACGCGCTTTGCAAGCACGGCGCGCAGTAGCGAAGGCGATAACATCGACACCGCCGCGACGAGCAGCGGCACCGGGAAATCGACGAGACCGATGGCGGGGATGGAGAGCTTGCGCATGACGTCGACCGCTTCGACGAGCGTCGCTCGTTCGACGGCGAAGGCGTCGGCGTTCGCGTACACCTGCGCGGGCGTCCAGTCGAGTGCGGCGCAGACGCCGTTCGCGATGAGGTTCATGCAGAGCTTCGACCACTTGAGCGCTCGCCAGTCGCCGGCTGCGCGAGTGCGCAGTCCGGTCGTCTCCATCGCCGGGAGCAGCCAATTGTGGGGCGTCGACCCGACGGGCGCATACGATAGGCCGCCCTTCGCAGCGGCGACGACGGTCGTTTCGTCCTTCTTCTCGACAGCGGTCGTGAGCGCACCGGCTGCGATCCGATCGGCGCCGAACGCCGACGCCAGTGCTTCTTCGTTCCCGAGTCCGTTTTGCACGGTGAGAATTGTCGATTCGGCACACGCTTTCACCGATCGCAGCGATGCGATCGCCTCGTCGGTGGAATACGCTTTCACCGCGATGATAGCGAGTTCGAATGGATCTTTGAGTGCGGCGTCGTCCGGCGCCGTTGCGGAGCCGACCGAGACCGGCCACTCATCGTCGCCGATGCGCAGCGTGAGGCCGTTCTTGCGCAGCGCATCTGCTGTCGCCGGTCGCGCGAGAAGCGTCGCCTCATGGCCGCCGAGCCGCAACCGTGCGGCGAGATAGGTGCCCACCGCGCCGGCGCCGATGATGAGCGCTCGCACGTCAGGTGCCGCCGGTCGTGCCGGTCGATCCGAATCCGCCGCTTTCGCGCTCGGTCGCTGAGAGTTCGGCGACGCGTTCGAAGCGTGCGCGCGTGACGGGTGCGACGATGAGCTGTGCGATGCGGTCGCCGCGTCGGATGATAAATCGTTCGCTGCCGTGATTGATGAGGACGATGCCGACCGGCCCGCGATAGTCGGCGTCGATCGTGCCCGGCGAGTTGAGGCACGTGATGCCGTGTTTGATCGCAAGTCCGCTGCGCGGCCGGACTTGTGCTTCGTAACCCGGCGGCAGTGCGATGGCGATTCCGGCTGGCACGAGCGCTCGCCCGCCAGGCTCGAGCGTGACGTCGGCGTCAACTGCCGCGAAGAGATCGCAGCCGGCCGCGTCCGCGCTCATGTAGGAAGGAAGCGGAAGCCCTTCGCCGCCGGCCAAGACGCGGATCTTGACGACGACTTCGTCGCCGCCGCGCTTGTTCACGATCGGGTGTGTCCGCTAGCGACCCGGCTTGCCGAGCAGCTGCGCGAGTTCTTCTTGAAACGTCTGGAGATCGAACTCGCGGTAGACGGACGCGAACCGGATGTACGCGACTTTGTCGAGCGTGCGGAGAGCGACCATGATGACCTCTCCGACGGCGCTCGAAGGTATCTCGTTCTCGCCGCGCGCGTAAAGGTCGCGCTCGATAGAGTCCGCGACCTCTTGCATCTGGGCATCGGATATCGGCCGCTTCTCGCACGCCTTGCGGAGCCCGCCGATGACTTTATCGCGATTGAAAGGTTCGCGGCGGCCATCCTTTTTGACGACGAAGAGGCGCCCGCTTTCGATGCGCTCGTAGGTGGTGAACCGATGCCGGCACGATTGACATTCGCGCCGGCGCCTCACCGCGGCGTCGTCTTCACGGCTGTCGACGACGCGGCTGTCGCCGCTGCGACAGACTGGGCAGAGCAACGGATATGCGTCCTAGGAAGAAGCTCCGATCTTGAAGAGCTTCGTCGAGCAATCAGGGCAGACGCCCTGGACGGCGGGGCGGCCGTTCTTCATCGTGACCTGTGTCGGGTCTTTGATCTCTTTCTTCGCCTTGCACTTCACGCAGTACGCTTCCGGCATCGAGTCACTCCTATCGTTGGGGCAAGCCGCCGCGAAGGACCGCATGCCCTGGCTACGAAGGCCCGTTCGTCATCATGGAACGGGACGACGTTCATGCAGTTTTCTTCGACGCGGGCTACACGCTCCTGTGTATGGACCCGCCCCAAGAAATCTTATTTTTGCAGGTATGTTCCGAGTTGGGCATCACTATCGACGATGCTCGGCTCGCATCTGCGGTGCGCGATGCGAACGTCATGCTCGCACCGCGAACTCCGGCGAGCATGCATCGTCCGTATTCGATCGAACGCGTCGATAGATTTTGGATAGAGTATCATCGCCTCGTCCTCAATGGCTGCGCGGTCGATTCCGCCGCCGCCGATCTCGCGGAACCGGTCTATCGGACGTTCTCCAAGCGTTTGGGCTGGCGCGTCTATGACGACGTGCGTCCGTTGCTCGCCGATCTGCATGCGCGCGGCATCAAACTCGGCGTGATCTCGAACTGGACCGGCGATCTCGAAGATGTGCTCCGGCGCATCGACCTCCATTCGCCGTTCGACGTCATCATCGATTCGGCGCGCTTCGGCCACGAGAAGCCGCATCCGGATATCTTCGCCGAGGCGCTAAGGCAAGCCGGCGTGCGACCGTCCGCCGCGCTCCACGTCGGCGACTCGATCGAGCACGACGTCGATGGCGCTTTGGGCTCCGGGCTGCGGCCGGTACTGATCGACCGAGTTGGTCGCTATTCGACGTTCGATCGGGCTCCGCGCGTCGCCGATCTGTCGGAGTTAGCAGCGCTTCTTTAGAGTCGACCGCCTCGTTTTGTCGGCGCATGCTTCGAGCGTGATGTCGACATCATGGACTCTCTCGCTGACGGCTACTTGATGGCGGTCGCAGGCGCGCTCGTGTGGACGCCTCGACTCCTGCGCGCGTGGCTCGATGCCTGCGGATCCGCGCGCGATTTGTTGGCCTGGATCGGCGCGCACGATGTGCCGCCCGAGGGCGTTCCTGCGCTTAGCGTGGCTGCACTCGAACGACTGCGCTCGATCGATGACCTCGTCGCGCATCGCGCCGCCGACGCGCTTGGCGCGAGCGGAGCGCGGCTCTTGAAAGATATCGATCCCGACTACCCGTCGTCGTTGCGCGACCTTTCGGATCCGCCGCCGATCTTGTATGTGAAAGGCGCGATCGGGGCTTTAGGTGCGAGGCCTGTCGCGATCGTCGGAAGCCGCGCCGCGACGACGTATGGCCGCCAGGTCGCATCGTCGCTCGCCGCTGACCTCGGCGCATTCGGCGCGTGCATCGTTTCCGGTCTTGCGCGAGGCATCGATGCGTGCGCTCATTCCGCGGCGCTCGCCGCTGGAGCACCGACGGTCGCCGTGATCGGATCTGGGACCTCCGCGCTCTACCCGCCGTATCATGCGCTGCTCGCGGATGAGATCATCGCGGCGGGCGGCGCCGTCGTGACGGAATTTCCGCCGCTCGAAGCGGCTCGCGCGCACCATTTCCCCATGCGCAACCGAATTGTCGCGGCCTTTTCGGTAGCGACCATCGTCGTCGAGGCCAGCCGGCGCAGTGGCGCGCTCATCACGGCACGACTCGCGGACGAGCTCGGGCGGCATGTGTTCGCGATACCCGGTGACGTCACGCGGCCGACGAGCATGGGGACGAACGAGCTCATCAAGGACGGCGTCACGCTCGTGACCGGCGGCGCCGACGTCGCGTCGCTTCTCGGTTGGGATGCGCTATTCGGACGCGATGATATGGCCGTGCGTACCCGTGAGGAAAAGCTTAAGGAC
>DASQJC010000449.1:0-8051 GCA_035631255.1 Candidatus Eremiobacteraceae bacterium
CCGAGCATTCGAAGCGGGTTACTGATCTGCCGTTCGACTTCGTGGTTCTCGGCGTCCATGAATCGAAGACGGACAGTGGCTTTTCGACACAGCCACCTGGCGATTGGCTTACACTCAAGCTATTCTTTGGAAATGACGACGGCGAGATGTACTTAGAGCTCAACCCGACGACGGGTGAGGCAGAATTTGAAGAAAAGGACGACAGTTACGGAGACTATCTAGTGTCCGTTCTTCAGAAGGTCTTATAAACAAAGCGGTCGACCTTCACGGTCGACCGCATCGGTCGAGATAAATCTCGACCGCTCCTTGGCGATCTCTTGTCAGGCGGTCGCGAGTTCCGCCTCGGGGCGCCGCAATCCGAAGGCGTGATCGGCGACCGGCGTCAAGGGCGAGAACTGCAGCTGCTTCTGATACGTCGAGACGAGCAGCTCGATGCCGCCGCGGACGCATCCCTCTTCGGCGACGCACTTGGAGAGCTTCTTGAAGAAGTACTCTTCGAGATTGCCGAGCGCGTGCAGGTAGTACGAATCTTTTGTGAGTCGCGACCCGTCGAAGTGGTTCTTGTCGACGAGCCAAACGAAAACCGGCTCGCTGCCTTCACGATACCCCAAGACGAAGAGGGGGAGTGGCTGCGACGCCGGTTCGGGATCAGGTTGGAACGAGCAGATCGTGTAAAATTCGAGCAATACGTGTTCGGGCTCGATGGGTTTGCTCACGAACGCCTCCTGTCACAATCGGTGCTCGGACGCGCGCGCCAACGCGTGGTTGGTCCTAAGCGCCGTTTCTGGACCTAGCCGTAGACCTCCCGCATCGCGGCTTCGAGCGGCGCCAGATCGCCGGAAATCGCATGGTTATCAGCTGTGAGGTCGGTCCGGCGCACGGCGTACGGCAGATAGTTGAAGCGCGGCACTTGGACGAAAAGCACCGTCGGCGACATTCCGGTCAACGGAAAGTCGCCCTCGAGGACAGGCTCGGCAGCCTCAGACTTGACGATCCAAAAATTCGATGCGCCGCCGGCGACGCAGCGGGCGCGGACACCGCGCAGCGTGAGGGTCGGTGAGTCTGCAGGAGGACGCGGCTGATCGGTCGTCAGGAGCCGGTGCGCGGTCTCCTTCGACGTGCGGCCCATGTGCGCGTTGACCCAATCCTTTTGCCTGTCGGCATTCTTCTCGTCCATCGTCAACCTCAGCGGCCTCAGCGCCGGCCCATATCGAAGTCGAGCGCGACATCGAGCGCGGGCGCGCTATGCGTCAGCGCGCCGATCGAGATCACGTCGACGCCGGTCGCCGCTGTTTCAGCGACGCGCTCGACCGTCATGCCGCCCGACGCTTCGACGATCGCCCTGCCTCGTGCCAACTCGACCGCCCGCCGCATCGTCTCTGTATCCATGTTGTCGAGCAAAACTGAATCGGCGCCCGCTTCTACGGCATCGGCGACCTGTTCGAGGCGATCGCACTCGACCTCGATCACCGTTCCCGGCGCGATGCCGGCTCGCGCGCGCTTCACCGCGAACTTCACCGACCCGACCGCCGCGATGTGATTGTCTTTGATGAGCACCGCATCGGCAAGACCGAAGCGATGGTTGACACCGCCACCCGCGCGGACAGCATACCGTTCGAGCGCTCGAAGCCCGGGAGTGGTCTTGCGCGTATCGGTGATCTTCGTGCTCGTGCCAGCTGTGGCGTCGACGTAGCGGTGGGTCAGCGTGGCGATTCCAGAGAGTCTGCCGAGGAAGTTCAACGCGACTCGCTCCGCGGTCAACAAGCTGCGCGCCTCCCCTTCGAGTGTCGCGAGAACTCGGGCACCATCGACCGCCGACCCGTCGTGGACTATGAGCACGACCTTCGTCGACGGATCGACGAGGGTGAATACTCGCGCCGCTATGCCTAGGCCCGCGACGACTCCCGGCGTGCGCGCGACGATGCGGCCGCCCCACCGCAGGTCTGGTTCGACGACCAGGCGCGACGTGATGTCGCCGTCGCCGACATCCTCGGCGAGCGCTATGTTGATGAGATCGTCAAAGCTCGCGGCGGTGGCCACATCCATCGGAACGAAGGGCTCCGATGCGAGAAATGGATGTCCGCCTTTGCGGGTGCCGACGTCCGCCATCAGGCTGGGACCTCGACGGGCATGAGCGTCTGGCCGCCGGAGCTCCAGACGATCCGCGCGAGCCAGCGATCGTCGTCGCGTTCGGGGTAGTCGGACCTGAAATGGCTGCCGCGGCTTTCTTCGCGCAAAAGCGCCGCCTTGGCGACGTGCGTCGCCGCGGTCAAGATGCTCCGCGCTTCGAGCGCGTTTCGATCGAGCGGTCTGCGAGCGAGTGACATAGACGTCAACTTCTCGACTGCATCGCGCAAATCCGACCCGTCGCGGATGAGGCCGGCCGCATTCCAAGCGAGCGCCCGAACCTTATCGATCTCATCGAACGCCTCGACGTACGCCGGCGGTGAGGTCGCTCGCTCTCCTTCGAAGCCGCTTACCGGCGCCTTCGCGATATCTTCCGCTGCGCGCGATGCGAAGACGAGACACTCCGCGAGCGAATTGCTCGCGAGTCGATTCGCGCCGTGCAGCCCGGTACAGGCGCATTCGCCGACCGCGTAAAGCGATTCAACAGCCGTCCGGCCCCAAAGATCGGTGAGGATGCCGCCCATGTGATAGTGCGCGGCGGGAGAAACGGGGATCGGCGACGTGGCGATATCGATGCCGAAGCGCGCACACGCGGCTGCGATGTTCGGAAAGCGGGCGCGGATCATCTCGGGCGAGCCGATCGGCTTCAGGTCGAGCCAAACGCCGCCCGACGGGTCGGCTTGGAGCTGGCGATAGATCGCCCGCGAGACGATATCGCGAGGCGCGAGCTCTCCGCGCGGATCCGAATCGAAGCAGAACCGGCGACCCTTCGCGTCGATGACGATGCCGCCTTCGCCGCGCGCGGCCTCGGAGACGAGTAACGCCGGCGCGCCCGCGACTGCGAGCGCGGTCGGATGGAACTGCGTGAACTCGAGATCGGCGAGTTTCGCCCCGGCGGCGAGTGCGAGGTGGAGGCCGTCAGCGGTTGCGCCGGGCGGGTTCGTCGTGCGGGCGAAAATGCGTCCGCTCCCACCGGTGGCGAGCGCCGTCGACGCGGCGAGCACGGAAACGAGCCGGCCATCGACGAGCAGCCAAGCGCCGTGACAGCCCTCGTCATCGACGATGAGGTCGACCGCGACGGAGCGCTCGAGCACGCTTATATTTGGATGACGGAGTGCGCGAGAAGCAAGCGTGTTCGAGATCGCGCGTCCGGTGGCGTCGGCCGCATGCGCGACGCGCTTGGCGCTGTGCGCCGCTTCCTTAGTAAGGTCGAGTCCGCCGCGCGAGCCGAGATCGAAGGCGACGCCGAGACGGAGCAGCTCGTCCACACGTTGCGGCGCCTCGGCCGCGACGATAGCCGCCGCGCGCTCATCGCACAAACCTGCGCCCGCGATGAGCGTATCTTGGAAATGCGCGAGCGGCGAGTCTTCTTCGAGATCGAGCGCCGCGGCGACGCCGCCTTGCGCCCACGCCGTGTTCGACTCTTCGATGGTGCCCTTGGTGGCGAGAACGACCGCCTGTCCTTGCGACGCGCAACGAAGCGCGAGCAGCAGCCCCGCCGCTCCCGACCCGATGACGAGCACGTCGGTACGGATCATGCCAAAATGTGATGTGGTATGCCGAGCGCAGCTCGGCGCTGAGCTTCGCTCGGCCTACTACAACCGAGCTTCGCTCGGAATACCACATCCGATCCTATCATCACACCACTGCGACCATGCGCTCGATGCTCGAGCGGGCGCGGATCATGATGTCGGTCGGGATCTCGATCGGATTGAGGTCGTTCTCGAGGCATGCGAGCACTTTCTCGAGCTCGACGAACTTCATGTAGGGGCAGTGCGGACATGGCGCGATCGAGTAGAAGCGCTTGTCCGGATGCATATCCTTGAGCCGCAGCAGCAAGCCGGCTTCGGTGAGGATGATGAACTCGTGATGGTCGCTTCGACCTGCGTAGTCCATGATCGCTTGCGTGCTGCCGACGAAATCGGCGAGCTCGAGGACTTCAGGCGAACATTCCGGATGCGCGAGGACGAGCGCGTTCGGCGACAGCTGCTTGCGCGCGATCACCATTTCGGGCCGGATGACGAAGTGCGTCGGACAGTATCCGTCCCAGCAGATCAGCTTCTTGTCCGGCGTGTGCTTCTGGACGTACGCGCCCAAGAACTTGTCGGGCGCGAACAACACTTGGCGATCCGGCAGCGACTGCACGATCTTCACCGCGTTCGTCGACGTGCAGCAGATGTCCGACTCGGCCTTCACCTCGGCGTACGTATTCACGTACGAGACGAGCGGCAAGCCTGGATGTTTCGCACGGAAAGCGCGAGCCATGTCGCCCGTGATCATGTCGGCCATGCCGCAGCCCGCCTTCATGTCGGGCAAGAGCACGGTGCGTGTCGGATTGAGGAGCTTCGCCGTCTCGGCCATGAAGTGGACGCCGCAAAAGACGATGATATCGGCCTTGGTCTTCTGGGCTTCGCGGCTCAGGTTCAAGCTGTCGCCGATGAAGTCGGCGATCTCTTGCACTTCGAGCCGTTGATAGATGTGCGCGAGGATGACCGCGTTCTTACGCTTCGCGAGCTCGCGGATGCGCGCTTGGAGAGATCGAAGTTCGGGGGTGATCCGGCGCTCGGTCGTGCCGTCGTCGGCCGGCAACGCTATCGCCATAGTAAAGAGAGGTTCGACGCGCCGCGGTAGGAAGGCCTCGCGGCCCCCTGCAAGTTGCGCCAAATGTCGCTGCGCGACGAACTGCTCGCCGCCGTAGGGCCAGTCGGGCTCATCGACGATCCGGGCGGCCGCTCGACGTTCGCGTACGAGGCCGCGCTCCCAAGTCACACCCCGCCGCCCGATTTCGTCGTTCTCCCAACGACGACGAGCCAAGTCGTCGACATCGTCAAGGTTGCGGCACGCAACGGAGTTCCGATAGTCCCACGCGGGTCGGGCACCGGTTTGTGCGGCGGCTCTCTGACCCCGCGCGGCGGCATCACGATCTCGACGACGCGGATGAACCGCATCCTCCATGTCGACTACGGCGATCGCCGCGCGGTCGTGCAGCCCGGCGTCATCAATCTCGACCTCAGCGAGACGACAAGACCGCACGGATTTTTCTACGCGCCCGATCCATCGAGCCAGCGCATCTCGACGATCGGCGGCAACGTCGCGTGCAACGCAGGCGGGCCGCATTGCCTCGCCTACGGCACGACGACCGATCACGTCGTCGGTCTGACGTGCGTCATGCCCGACGGCAGCGTCTTGACCGTCAACAGCACGCCCGACGAATCGGGCTTCGATCTTGCCGCGCTCATCACAGGTTCCGAAGGCACGCTCGCGATCGTCACGGAGATCGTCGTGCGTCTTACGCCCGTCCCCGAAGCCGTGCGCGTCGCCCTCGCCGCTTTCGAGACGATCGACGCGGCGTGCCGCAGCGTCAGCGCGATCATCGCGCGTGGACTTGCTCCGACCGCGCTCGAGATGATGGACCATCTCGCGATCGTGGCGGTCGAGGAAGCGTTTCACATAGGCTATCCCCTCGACTGCGGCGCGGTGCTCCTCATCGAAGTCGATGGGCTGAACGACGGCATCGACGATCGCCTCGCTGCGGTCACCGCGACGTGTCGGGAGAACGGCGCGATCTCCGTGCGCGAAGCGAGCTCGCAAGCCGAGCGCGACGCGCTTTGGGCCGGACGCAAGGGCGCGGCGGCCGCGTTCGGGCGCATGGCGCCGAACTTCTATATCCAAGATGCCGTCGTGCCGCGATCGCATTTACCCGAAGCGCTCGCGCAAGTCACGCAGATCGCAGGCCACTACGAAGTCCAAAACGCGAACGTCTTCCACGCCGGCGACGGCAATCTCCATCCGAACATCATGTTCGACCGACGCGACACGGAAGAAGTCAAACGCGTCGTCGAAGCCGGAACGGCGATACTCAAGGCGTGTGTCGACCTCGGCGGTACTGTGTCGGGCGAGCATGGCATCGGACTCGAGAAACGCGACGCGCTCGATCTCATCTTCAGCGCCGACGATCTCGCCGCCATGGCGAAAGTGAAGGGCTGCTTCAATCCGTCGCTGCTCTTCAATCCGGATAAGGTCTTCCCGTCGAATCGGCGATGCGGCGAGCTGCTCGAACTTGCCGCCGGAGCGGCGGCGCGCGCCACGAAGGCCGGCGCATGGATCTGATGGGCCGATGGATTTGATCGCTTCCATGCAGCCATCGAAAGATGCCCGGCCTGCGACGATCGCCGAAGTCGCGCAGATTCTCGCAGACGCGGCCGCCAGCGGGCTGAGCGTGACAGCGATGGGCGGCGGCACGCATCTCGCGCTCGGGCGATCGCTGCGAGCGCCGAACATCGTGCTCCACACGACTGAGCTGCGCGACGTCGTCGAGCACGTGCCTGCGGACATGACGATCTCCATCGAAGCGGGTATGCGGATCGCCGACCTACGCGAACTGCTCGCCGAACACAACAGTCGATTGCCGCTCGACGTCGAGGCGCCGGAACGCGCGACGATCGGCGGCATGGTCGCCTTCGGCGCTGCCGGACCGCGCCGGCTCGGGTTAGGCAGCTTGCGTGACTACCTGATCGGCGCGCGTTTCGTCCAACCTGATGGCCGCATCGTGAAGACCGGCGGCATGGTCGTCAAGAACGTGTCGGGTTACGATCTCACGCGGATGCTCCACGGTTCGGTCGGCGCGCTTGGAGTCATCGGATCTCTCAACTTCAAGCTCGCGCCGATCCCCATGGCGCAGGCGGTCATGACATTCGATTGCGCGCGACCCGGTGACGCGCTCGCCGCTGCAGCCTCGATCGTCGATAAGAAGCTGCCGTTCGCAGCGGTCCATGCGACGTCCGACGGCAGCATCGTCGTCGGCTGCGAAGGCCAGAAGGCGGACGTCAAGCGTCTCCGCGCAGAGGCTCGAGCAGTCGCGACCACCTTCGGCGCGAGCGAGCAAGGATCGGTCGAAGGAGAAGCCGATACGACTGCGGCTTGGCACGAGTTCACCGCGGCACCGTTCGGAGAGCGCACGGCGACGTTTCGCATCGTCTCGACGCAATCGAAAGTCGCGGGGGCTGTCGAGCGCGCAGCCGCGATCGCTACGTCGCTCCAGTTCGACACCGTTTGGTCGGCGGACGCTGGTTGCGGCACAGCCGAGCTCAGCGTCGATGCTGACGATCGCGTCGACGACCTCATCGCGCTCGAGCGCGAGCTCATCGAGATGTCGAACCTTCGCGTGACGCGCTGTCCGGTCGCGATGCGATCGCAGCTCATCTTGCACGGGCGGTCCCCGGCCGGCGTGCAGCTCATGCGCCTCCTCAAGTCGCAGTTCGACCCGACCGGCACACTCGTAGGCGCGCCGTTCGCCGCCGGAGCGAGTGTCGATGGCTGAAGCGGGCTTCGCTGCACCGGACATCCCGTCCGAGGCGATCGTCAATACGTGCATCAAGTGCGGCTTCTGCCTGCCGGTCTGCCCGACGTACCGGCTCACTTTGGACGAGCGGTCCTCGCCGCGCGGCCGCATCGGCCTTATCGCCAACGTGCTCGACGGCACGCTGCCGCTTGACGATCCGACATTCACCGCGCAGATGAGCGAGTGCCTCGGCTGCCGGAGCTGCGAGCCGGCGTGCCCGTCGGGCGTACGTTACGGTGCGCTGCTCGAAGACGCTCGGACGCAGATCGCGAACGGGCCGGAAAACGCTCTCGCGACGCCGGCCATCCGCGCGATCTATGACGCGTTGCTCGGCGATAGCCGCATCTTGCGCTTCATCGCTCACGCGGTGAGTCTCGCGCAGGTGGTCGGCCTTCGCAGGCTCTTGCGCACGAGCGGGGCGTTGCGCGCGCTCGGCCTCGAACGGCTCGACGCGCTGCTCCCGTCTCCCCGCGGAGCACCATTCGTCGCGAACGGTCAGAGCTACCATGCGATGGACGCACAGCCGCGCGGTACAGTCGCTCTGCTCGCCGGTTGCGTCATGAGTGCGATGTTCGGCGACGTC
>DASQJC010000450.1:0-14159 GCA_035631255.1 Candidatus Eremiobacteraceae bacterium
TGTGCTGACGAAGGACGTGCCCGTGATGATCGGAATGGATATGTCCGCGCCGACGCGCGACGTATCGCCGCCGATCGTTTTCGATGCGAGCTCGCCAAGGCCGTACACGCCGACCCTCGACTTGCCACGCTGCGCGGACAAACGCGGCAGGCCGCTCAGCGATCCGGAATATGTGACGTCGTTGAAGTTCTGCTGTTGCGCGCCCCAGCTCCAGACGTAGATGTCGTTCGTCACCGCGACGTAGCGGATGAACTGCACGCGCCAGCTCCCAGAGCCTGTGCCGTGCATGACGGACAGCGGGATCTTCATGTTGATGACGTAGCCGCCGTCGACGACGCGTCCGACAGTCCACCACTCGGGTTCGAACGCGTTGTTCTCGGTCGAGAACTGGTAGTGCGTGCCGATCGGCGTCGAAGTGAACTTGTAGCGGAAACCGTTCGTACCGTTCGGCCACAGGTCGACTTGGACTTCGTCGTCGGTATCGAGGCCGACGCCGTTGGTATGTTCCGTCGCCCGCACCGGCGCGGCCTGGCGTGCGTCGATGCCGACGTACAAGAACGGGCCATCGGTGACGAGATAGAGCGTCGTCGGCTGTGCTGCCGCGGCATGGTCGCGCAAGTCATAGCCGAGGTGAGCGACCGCGGCCGCTTTCCACACCGGACTGTCGAGCGATCCGTCGATCGGAGGCGCGGTGGTGGTCGACGGGATAGCTATCGAATCGAGATGGAGCGTTTCGACCGACGCTGCGTTCGCCGGCCCGGTGCCCAAGAAGCCGAAAGCGATCGCGATAAGACAAAAAAGCGCGAACGCTGATCCGAGTCGGCGATGCACCACCAGGTCCCCTCGCGCCGAGCGCTCCCGGCCGTTGTTTTGCAACTAATTAACTAGTTGAAAATTCAGGCAAGCGAGGTCCTGGTCCTGCGGCACCGCGCAACGACAGAGGCGCCGGGACCGACTCGTCCCGACGCCTCGCCTAGTTGCCCGGTGGCATCAATGGATACCTCACGATTCGTTTTCCCACGAGCTCTTTCTGCCAAACCGCAAGCCACGCTGCAAACGCTGAGCCGCGAGGGAGTCGCTCTCGCGGGCACGCGGCGATTCGGGAAATATTTCCTATCCGCCGCTGTCTTCGGCCGCTTTCGCGGCCTCAGAACACCCGCTTAGAGCGACCCCCTCGCGGCTCAGGGTACGAGCGCGAGTTGCGGTCAACGTCGGCGCGGCGAGGGATCGCCTCAAGCGGGGCTTGTGAGGCGGCGAGAGCCGCCGAACAGAGCGGCGTTAGGAGGTTATCCCGATTCAAGCCGCGTCCCCGCGAAGGCGATACCCTCGACGCGCCGACGGCGACGCAGCGTTCGAGCACACCGTTAGTCACGCGGTCGAAGTTGGCGGAGAGATTCGAGCGCTTCTGGGAGGCAGAATTGTTCGCCGACGTAGGTCGAGACGAAACGGCCGCCGCGGATGACGCCTTGGAGTTCCATGCGTCTGAGTTCGACGAGCAGATCGCGCCACGGCGGTGCGAACGATTCGCGCAGGACGATGTCGCGGAACACGACTCCCCAGCGAGCGAGGAGCTGACGCGCGAAAGCAGCGACGTCGCGCCCGGGGTTTTCTTGTTCGAGTAGTGCCCAGCGGCCCGGCGCGTTGCGTGGACGGCCACGCTCGTGACGCCTTGTCGCAAGCCGGCGTCTTGGATCGACGAGCGCGCGAAGATTGTCGAAGCCGTCGGCCGTGACGATGCCCGCCGCGACGAGTTCCCACAGGCCGTCCTCGACCTCGCTCGGGAGACGACCCGTCGCGCGTACGATGTCGATGAAGAAGGAAGCGCCGCGGCGCTCGATGGCCACCCGCACGTCGCGTGCGGTCGCGGATAATGCCGCACCGTCGCGATGCGGCGCGTGGAACAGCCAGGCCGCGTCCTCGCGAAGGAAGATCGCGACGGGAGCGACGCGTGTCGGACGTACGCGCCGGCGTCGCGGGGTTGCTGTTGCCTCAAAGGCCGGATGCGGCGACAAGCGCCCCCACATGACTTCTCCCGATGCGCACAGTTTGTCCAGGTAGTCGCGATTGTACCTCGCGATGCGACGCTGCAGGACGTCCGATTCCCAAGAAGCTGCCGGGAACTCGAGCCCCTGGAGCTGCTTGATCGCCGCAAGCGTTCCCGCAACGCCATGCAGCTGCGTGCCGGCCGCCAGATGCTGCCACACATCGAGGAAGCGCTCGTGAACCGCGGCGCTGACCGGTTCGATCTCGCGACGGAGAGTGGCGAGCATCGTACGATGGATCCGCGCGAGAACGCGCCGGTTGCACCACTCGTCCTTCGAATCGAGCCCCGGCGTGAAAGACCCACGGAAGACCTGTCCATGCATCTCGAGCCGCCCGAACGAATCTTCTATCGCCGATGCCGAAAGCGCGAGGCGATCCGCCAAGGCCGTTGCAGTTGTCGGCCCTGTCGACTCCATCCAACCCTTGACGATTTCGTCAACGGCGTCGGGGTCACCGTTGCGTGCGCGCTCCGCAACATCACGTTTTTCGGTCGGCGTCCACAACCATCGGGTGTCGACCGTCAGCTCGGATGCCCGGCCGGCGGCACGCAATTCGTCGAACCATTCGCGCCACTGCGGCTGCGGCGGCACGACGACGAGTGTCAAGAGCGCGTCGTGAAGCTCGTGGGCGTCGCGGACGAGCGGCCAGACCTGCTCGGCGACGGCTGCGATCGCGGCGACGTCGAGCACGCCGACGCCGTCCGAGACATCGATGCGCGTCGTGCTTCGCAGCTGGACCGCGCGCGCTCGACGTTCCTCAAGCGGCGCGTCATCCAAGAACGCGAAGGGATTCGCATTGAGGATCTCGTGCGAGAACTTCGACGGCTCTGCGGTATCTATCGCGACGGTCGCAACCGATCCATCCGATATCCCGCGCAGCACGGCTTTGAGCCCGTCCAAATCCATCGCTTCGTGAAGGCAATCATCGACGGTCTCGTTGACGAGCGGGTGGTCGGGGATGCGCACTTCCTCGCCGCCGAGATTTTCCGGGCACGCCGCGCGGTCAGGGAAGACCGCAGCCAATAGATCGTCGGCGCGCATCCGCTGGATGTTCGCCGGCACGCGCCGTCCGCCGAGGAATCGCTGCAGCGCGAGGAATCGTTGCCCGTTCCATCGCCAGCGAGCCGCGAACATCGGCGAGGGGAGCATCGCTTGCGTCAGGACGTCCTCGACCGACTGCTCCTTCAAGAATCCGAATATAGTCGCGAGCGGGAACGCATGCTGCTCGCTCAGCGATATGACGATGCCGTTGTCGGTGGCGGCAGCTTGCAGTTCGAGGTTGAACGTCCGGCAGAAGCGTTTGCGAAGGGCGAGACCCCACGCGCGATTGATCCGAGCGCCGAACGGTGCGTGGACGACAAGCTGCATGCCGCCGGCCTCGTCGAAAAAGCGCTCGGCGACGACGCGTGCGCATGTCGGCACCGCTCCGAGGATCGCGCGGCCGTCTTGGATGTATCCGACCACCTGCTCCGCGCCAAGTCGGTCGAGGCCGCATTCGCGCACCAAGTAATCCGCCGCCGCCGCTGCGCCTTCGTCATCGATCACTTGCGCGATCCGTTCGCGCAGTCGCCCGACCTCTTGCGAAAGCTCGAGCGTTCGTCCGGGCGCTTCGCCGTTCCAGAACGGGATTGACGGCGGCGCCCCATGCGCGTCGAATACGCGGACCCGCCCCGGCTCGACGCGGCGGATGCGCCACGACTGCATGCCGAGCAGGAAGATGTCGCCGGCCATGCTCTCGATCGCGAAATCTTCGTCGATGGTGCCGATGGGAGTGTCGTCGGGATCGGCGACGACCGAATACGTCGTCGTGTCGGCGATCGCGCCGCCGGACGTGATCGCAGCGATTCGCGCACCGCGACGACCGCGCACGCGCCCGTTGACCCGATCGCGATGGAGCAGCGCGCCCGCTCTGCCGCGCGAGGTCGAGATGCCGTCGGCGAGCATGACGACGACGTCGTCGAACTCAGCGCGCGTCAGCGTCTCGTAGGCTGCCGTCGAGCGTACGAGCTCGAAAAGCGCATCCTCATCCCACTCCTGGGCGGCGCACTCGGCGACGAGCTGCTGCGCGAGGATGTCGCGCGCGTTGCGGACCGGCTCAAGTTTGTCCATCGCGCCCGTACGGATCGCTTTGACGACCGCCGCGCTTTCCACAAGCTCGTCGCGGGTCGACGCGAAAAGTATGCCCTTCGGCCGCGCGCCGACCCAATGCCCCGAGCGTCCGATACGCTGGAGCGCGACGGCGATCGATCGCGGCGACCCGATCTGGACGACGAGGTCGACCGAGCCGATGTCGATGCCGAGCTCGAGCGAGGCGGTTGCGACGACCGCACGCAGCTCGCCTCGTTTGAGCCGCTGTTCGGTGTCGAGGCGTATGTGCCGGGCCAGGCTGCCGTGATGCGGCATCACCGAGCCTTCGCCAAGACGCTCCGCGAGGTGATGCGACACCCGTTCTGCGAGCCGCCGCGTGCTGACGAAGATGAGCGTCGTCCGGTGCTCTCTGACGTGCGTGGTGAGCCGGTCGTAGATATCGGCCCACGCTTCATTGCTCGCGACAGGTCCGAGCTCGTCTTGCGGCACCTCGACGGCGAGGTCCATCTCGCGACGATGGCCGATGTTGACGATCGACGCCTGCGGACTCAAAAAGCGCGCGACCTCTTCGACCGGCTTGACCGTCGCAGACAAGCCGATGCGCTGGGGGCGCCGTCCGGCCGTCTCCTCGGCGAGCTTGTCAAGGCGCGCCAATGAGAGCGCGAGGTGCGGTCCTCGTTTATTGGCGATCATCGCGTGGATCTCGTCGACGATCACCGTCGAGACCGTGCGGAAGATCTCGCGTGATCGCGCCGCGGTGAGCAGGATGAAGAGCGATTCCGGCGTCGTGACGAGGATGTGCGGCGGCCTGCCGACCATCCGCGCCCGGTCCTTCACCGGCGTATCACCGGTGCGCAGCGCGACCGTGATCGGCGCGAGTTCGACATCGTGCTCCGACGCGAGCGCCCGGATCTCTGCGAGCGGCAGCTGCAGGTTCAGATGGACGTCGTTGACGAGTGCCTTCAACGGCGAGACGTAGACGACGTGCGTGTTGTCGGTCAGGCCGTTGCGCGCTTCTCGAAGCAGCCGGTCGATCGCGACCATAAAAGCGGCGAGCGTCTTGCCCGAACCCGTCGGCGCCGAGATGAGGACGTCGCGGCCTTCATTGATATGCGGCCAGCCGCCGACTTGCGGAGCGGTAGGCGACCCGAACCTGCGAGCAAACCACTCCTCGACGATCGGGTCGAACGAAACTTCGGATCGTGTGCCGGGCTCGAGAAGCATCCCATGTTGTTCGTCGCTGACCTCGCGCACTCCGCGCGCGTAGCGAGCTCGGACGGAGTCTGTCGCGGTGTGAGGGGGTCGCTCTAAGCGGGCGTTCTGAGGCGATGAGAATCGCCGAAGACAGCGGCGGATAGGAAAGTATGCCCCGATTCGCCGCGTGCCCGCAAGAGCGACCCCCCTTCGCATCGCGGGAGGAGATCGGCCGATGCGAGCCGCGCGGACAACGAAAAACGGAGTGGTTTTGCCACTCCGTTTCCCGCCTTGAGGAGGTCTTTATGATATATCTATCGGCTACATCTTACCCGAAGAACACGGTGTTTTTGATGAGAATTCGACATGATTTCCCGCACGGTTTCACCGCTTTTTCATGCGGTTTTCTTCGTCCACCCGCCGACGATCGCGCCGATGATCGCGAATCCGATGACGACGTAACCGGCGTTGATGAGCCAAAGCATGAGCGGCGTGTGCGCGTACAAAGCGGTGTTGAGCGTCTGCGTCGCATAGAGCGCGATACCCATGAAAAGCGCGAAGCTGATGCCTTGCGAAACCGACAGATCTTCGGGTCGGCGCGAAAGCGCGATTGCTGCGGCGTACGATAGTACGAGACCGAGCACGAACGACTCGATGTAGAGCGCCGGACTCGCCGGCGTCATCGGGCCGCCCATGAGCGCCGTCCAAGTCGAGCTGAAGATGAGCCCATACCAAAGGTAACCGAACAAGAAGTAGACGATCGCGGCGATCCAAACTGCGAGATGGTTGACGCGGTCAGACATGTGACCTCCTCACACAAATGAAAATTCGCGCGAGCGATTAGCCGTCGACCGGCTTGCTACGAGCGCTGTACGCGCACGACGCGCGCTCGACCTTTCGGCGTCGCGAAAACGTCAGCGTGAAAATCCGCTCACCGGAAAGCGCTGCACCGCGGCTAACGCAGCTTCTTGTCCGCATAGGCCGCTATTGCGGCGTGCCCAGTGTCGTCCGGATGTAGCGAATCGCTCGACAACTGGCCGGCGACGTTTTGGCTATCGGTGAACGAGAAGAGGTCGACGAAATCGGCTTGCGATTCTCTGGCGGCGTCCTTCGCCGCCGCGTTATCCGCAGACGCCATGTCGTGGAATTGGGCAAGGCCGGGCAAGAGCGGCGTCCGTGTGACGTCGGGAACTCCGAACACGACGATGTGCGCCTTCGGCCAGTCCGACCGCAGACGAGCGACGACCGTGTGCTCGGTGGTCGAGAACGCGTCGGTCGGCGTGCCGTGAAAGATGTCATTTCCGCCGACGCACAGCCAGACGTCAGTCGCATCGAGCGCGCGGGCTTCCGCGTCGGGCAGCTGTGTGTCGAGAACGTCGGCAACCGTGGCGCCGCTGATCGCGATATCGTCGAACTCGCTCGATGCGTCGCCGTTCGTCAACTGCGAGAACATGATCGCAGCGAATGCGTGATCGGGCGTCGATGCGCCGACGCCCGCGGCCAAACTGTCGCCGAAGACGATGACGATCCTGTGCGGCGAGTCGTTGTGGATCACCGGCCAACGGTCGCCGCCGCATCCGCATAGGGCAGCTGCGGCGATCGCCGAGATGACTGCAGAACTCGCGCCGCGCCACATCATTCGGCTACCTCACGCGCGAATCGACTAGACGAGTCCACGCGCCGTCGCGCGGACGGGCTCGAATTGCCGCGATGTACGGTTCGGCATCGCGCCCGCCCTCCACAACATCGCCCATCGTCTGATTTGCATTGCAAGGCACGGCATCGCGGCAAGCCGAATGGCGCGAATAACCGTCGCTTCTTTACGTAGGGAGGCTTCAATGCGTATCGCCAGGCCGGTAACGAAGGTGCTCTTGTCGATGCTGATCTTCGGCGCGCTGGTCGTCGCGGCTGCGCCGGTAGGGTCGATCGCTGCGACAGGCGGCGTGCAATACGATCAACTGACGCGCTTCGGCTTGCCGGGCTACCCGACGCCGTTGCCCGATAACTTTGCAGCGAACTTCAAGACCGCTTCAGATAACGCCGTCGGTTTCAACAACCGGCCGCAAGGACATGGCATGTTCTCGGTGATCGCGAACGCAGCCAAGCTGGCGAAGGCAACCCAGGATATGTTCAAGTCCGGCGTGCCGATGACGTATTACTATCTCAACGATTGGGAGCGTCAGGACGATCCGGGCAAACAGACGGCGACGATCTACCGGCCGGATCGCAAGCAGATCATCCACCTCGACCTCGCGAAGAAGACGTATACGATAGAAGACCTGGGTGATCAGACCCCGATGCCGGAATCGGCGCAGCCACCTCAACAGCCCAATCAGCCGCCGTCTTCGCCCGAGCCCGGCACGGCGAAGCAAGACATCACGATATCATCGAGCCTGATCGGACCGAAGACGATCGACGGCGTCGCGACGACCGGCTACACCTCGGACTTCAAAGTCGTCACGACGCAAGCGACCGGCTCGTGCCAAAACGGCACGTACGAGGCGAGCATCGACGACTACGTCTCGACCATCGTGCCCCCGAACGCGAGCACGAGTGATTGGCTGAAGCACGCCATGACGATTTCGCCGTCGGCATATGCCTCGCAAGGGGGCTGCACGCCGACGATCACCATGCACAAAGCTGTGGGCGCGACCGCGCCGCCAGGCCGTCTCTCGCTGTGGGAGGTCATCACCTTCAAGGGCGGACAACAACAGCAAAGTCAAAACATGCAGAGCTTCTCGACGTACGTCGAGCGGGGTAACGTAAAGATACTTGGTCCGGGCGACGCGGCGCTGTTCGACGTCCCACCGGGCTTCACGAAAGGATAGCGACGCGGGCGCGATCGATCGGCGGACACGCGAACTCGAGATCCTCAACGCGATCGCGCAAGCGCTCAACGAGACGAACGACGTGCGCTCGGCGCTCGAGCGCACGCTCGCGCTCGTCACCGATCTCGTCGGCCTTCGATCCGGCTGGGTATGGCTGCTCGATCCCGACACGAGCCAGTTCTACAGCGCCGCCACGTATCGGTTGCCGCCGTACCTCCAAGAACCCGTACGCATGTCCGGCTCGTGGTGCATCTGCACCGACGGCCTTCGCTCGGGCGAACTCATGTCGAAAAACGTCGACGTCATCGAGTGCAGCAGACTGAGCCCGGCCGTACAACGTCGCGCGACCGCGTTGACCGCCGGACTTCGCTTTCACGCGAGCGTGCCGCTGCGTTTCCAAGACAAGCCGATCGGCGTCATGAACGTCACCGGCCCGCAATGGCGCAAGTTGACCAAAGACGAGCTCGGCTTGCTTTCGACGATCGGGCTCCAGGTCGGCGCGATGATCGAACGAGCTCGGCTCGCCGAATCACAGGCGCGTCTAGCTCGCGCCGAAGAGCGGACACGAGTCGCGCGCGAGCTTCACGACACACTTTTGCAGAGCCTGACAGCGATCGCGCTGCAGCTCGAGGGCGCGAGCCGCGATCCGAACGCGTCGCAAGCGCTGCGCGAACGGCTCGGACGGTCTATCGAGAGCGCACGATCGTCGGCGGCCGATGCACGCCGCGCGATCGCCGACCTTCGCACGAGTCATTCGGTGGACAAACCGCTCGCACAAGCGCTGGCGGCGCTGGCGCGCAGCTTCATGTCGGAGACGGGCGTCGCCGTCCGAGTCGTAGCGAGCCCTGAGGTCGTCTTGCCCCGGCAGGTCGAGGCCGAGCTCTATCGCATCGCACAAGAAGCGCTGACGAACATCCGTAAACACGCGCGCGCGAAAAGCGTGATGCTGACGCTTCGCCGGGCGAAAGGATCCGTGCGCCTCGCGATCGCCGATGACGGCATCGGTATGGAACGTGCACGAAAGAAGGGCGAAGGCCACGGACTGCGCGGGATGTCCGAACGCTCCGCGCTCATCGGCGGGTCTCTTGCTCTTACACGTCGTCGCGGCGGCGGCACGACCGTGACCGTGACTCTGCCCGTTGAGACGCGGCGATGATCCGCGTCATCATCGTCGACGACCATCCGATCGTCCGCGACGGGATAGCGTCGGTGCTCGAGGCGGAGACCGATATCGTCGTCGCTGCGTCCGTTGGCAGCGCAGAGGATCTGCTCGCAGCCGTCGCTCGCGATCGACCGGATGCGATTCTCTTGGATCTTGCGCTCCCCGGAATGGACGGAGTCGAAGCGATCGCCCGGCTTCGTCAGGTCGGCGCGCCTCCGGTCGTCATCTTCTCAGCGCACGAAGACGCAGAGGCGATGATCGAAGCGGTTCGCGCCGGTGCGCGCGGCTACGTCATCAAGGGCGCACCCGGTTCGGAAATCGTCAGCGCGATTCGCGAAGTGGCATCTGGTGGTTCGTACTTCCGCGGCGCAGCCGCGAACGCGATAGCGCGCGAAGTCCAAAGCCCACGCGATCCTGATGGCTTGACGCCGCGCGAGCGCGAGGTCATCCGTCTCGTCGGCGAAGGTCTGTCGAACAAACAGATCGCGCAGCGCCTCGGCATCGCCGAGCGCACCGCGAAATTCCACGTGCGTCAGATCATGTCGAAGCTCGGCGCTGACAACCGCGCGCAAGCCGTCGCCCTCGCGACCCGCCGTCGCCTTTTGTAATACTTGTCACAACAGAGGAGGAGCGGTCGAGATTTATCTCGACCGCCAGGGCTTTTGGAGCGCTGGGTCGTCCTGTCCGAATGGGCAGGCATCGACTGACCCGCAGCCCGTCGCTTTACGGGCGTCGTCGCGTCATACTTGGAGCATGGAATTCAAAGGCAAGACCGCGCTCATCACTGGCGCTTCTCGAGGGCTCGGCTTCGCGGTCGCCGATCTGTTGGCTCGTGCCGGCGCGAACCTCGTCATCGCCGCTCGCGAGCGCGAACCTCTGGAACAAGCCAGGGCGCTGCTCGCAGAACAAACCGATGTCGTCGCGATAGCGGCCGACGTCTCCGAGGACGCTGAAGCGATCGTCGAAGCGGGCACGCGTCGTTTCGGTCCGATCGACATAGTCGTACACAACGCGTCCGAGCTCGGGCCAAGTCCGATGCCTTCGCTCGCCGATCTTCCGTGGCAGGCGCTCGAGCGGATACTGCGCGTCAACGTGACGGCGCCGCTCCATCTGACGCAGCTCGTACTGCCGGGCATGATCGCACGGGGCGGAGGGACGATCGTCGCGATCTCTTCAGATGCCGGTGTCAACGCGTACCCAAGCTGGGGCGGTTACGGCGCGAGCAAAGCTGCGCTCGAACACCTCGCTCGCACGTTCGCCGTTGAGTTGAACGATGCGAACATCAGGGTCCTTGTGATCGATCCGGGCGACATGGACACGCAGATGCATCGTCTTGCCGAGCCCGGAGTCGACCTATCGCATCTCGCGAAGCCGGAAGCGGTCGCTCCCGCGATCGTCGATCTCATCGGAGACGACGCTGTGCGCGGCGGGCGGTTCGAAGCGCAAGCGCTGCTTGCGAAGGTCGGTTAGTCGCGTGGCAGTCAGGCTAAGCGAGACCGTCACTCGAAGCGTCGCTCCGTTCGTCGTACCGCCGGAGCTCGAGGCGCGTGAGCCGGCCGAAGTCCGCGGCAGCGGAAGGGACGACGTCCGCTTGCTCGTGACGCGCGGAGCGCACGGCGCGGCAACGCACGCGACGTTCGACGAGTTGCCGCAGTTCTTCGAGCGCGGAGATCTGCTCGTCGTCAATGTCTCGGCGACGGTGCCGTCGGCGCTCAAGGCACGCGCGCGCGGCGCGGTTGCAAGCGATCCGTTCACGCTCAGCATCTCGACGAGGCTGCCGTCCGGTAGATGCGTCGTCGAACCGCGCCGGCACGACGCGAGTCCGGGCGAAATACTCGAGCTCCCGGCGAACGCCGTCGCGATTCTCCACGCCCCATATCGGTCATCGAAGCGGCTGTGGGAGGCCACACTGTTAGGCACCGGCGACATCATCGCGTATCTGTACGCGCACGGCAAACCGATCGCGTATCTGCACATGCGCTCCGAGTGGCCGATCGAAGCATATCAGACGGTGTACGCGTCCGAAGCGGGTTCTGCAGAGATGCCGTCCGCCGGAAGGGCGTTCACGCACGAGATGCTCGATCGGTTGACGTCCATGGGTGTCGGCATCGCCACGATCGTGCTGCACACCGGGGTCAGCAGCCCCGAGCGTGACGAGCCGCCGTACGACGAGCAATTCAAAGTGAGCGAAGAGACCGCCGCGCGCGTCCGCATGACGCGTGCTCGAGGCGGACGCATCATCGCCGTCGGCACGACTGTCGTGCGCGCTCTAGAGTCAGCGACGAGCGGACCGCGTATCGAAGCGGCCGCCGGCTGGACCGATCGCGTCATCTCGCCGGACGCGCCGCCGCGTGTCGTCGATGCGATGATCACCGGATTGCACGAACCGCGTTCGACGCATCTCGCGATGCTCGAAGCGATCGCCGGTGCGGAGCATATCGACGCGGCATATCGCGCGGCCCTTGACGGCCGCTACCTCTGGCACGAGTTCGGCGACTCGCACCTCATCTTGCCGTAACAAGAATCCCGACTGGAGAGACCGCGGCGGTCGACCATGAAGGTCGACCGCTCCATCTTCTTTACGGAAGGTCGCGGCGGTCGAGCTAAAGCTCGACCGCTACATTATCACATCGCGGAGCCGTTGAACGTCTCCGATTGAAGCTCGTCAAGCTCGCGTTCGAGCTCGACGACGCGCTGTGCGCCGATCGACTTCGCCGTCTTCGTTATGAGCCGAGGCGGGATGTCGTGGAGGAACGATCGCAGCGCCGTGACGCCGGCTCGGAAACTCGCCGCATTCGCGCCGGTGAGCGAGATCATGCGCGCCTCGCCGATCGTGCCGAGAAAATCGAGCGAGTCGGCGTCGTGCAGGACGATCGACTCGGGTCGACTGCCGGCATCGCTGTAATACATGTGCCCGCGCTCGGCGGCTTGGACAGCGGCGATCTTCGACATCGGGAAGCCGGCATCGCGCAGCACCGCGACGCTTTCTTCGGCCGCGACCACGCCGTGTTCGCCTTTTTTCTGATAGGGCGGAAAGGCCGCCATATCGTGGAGGAAACAGGCGGCGAAAAGAACGTCCGTATCGACGTTGAGATGGTCGCCCTTCGCCAAACGAAGCGCGACCTGATAGTTGCGCTCCGAGTGCTGCCATCCCCACGCGGGATGTTTGAACTTTGTCGTCGCGAGGTGGTAGATCGAGATCTTCCACTGCGCATCGAGCGGGATTCCGGTCGCGGTCCTAGGGACCGGCGCAGTCGATGCGAATGCGGGTTGCTGGCTCGCGGCGATGACGGCCATCGACGTCGCTGCGAAAATTGCGAGAAGTGGACGCCGCATGTCGTTCATCCTCCGATCGGTGCAGCCGCGACGAGCGGCGGCCGGACGCGCAGCCAACCGTCGTCGTTAATACGTCGCGCCGTAGCTGCCTTGAGCGCTGGGATCATGGGTGAGGATTCGTAGGCCTCACGCGCGAGGGTCGCTCGCCGTTGCGCCTCGTCCGTCGGGTCGTCGAAAACTTCACGGATGATCGGAGCGTGTACATTCGCGGTCGCGGAAATGCAACCGCTCGCTCCGCATTCGAGCGCTCGCTTCAAGAAACGTTCGCTGCCGACGAGCACGTCGAGCCGGTTGCCGAATCGGCGGCAGAGCGCTTCGATCGACTCGCGGTCCGTCGAGCTGTCTTTGAGCCCGGCGATCTGCGTGCCGAAGCGCTCGATGAGCGCATCGACGACCGTCGCCGTGATATCGACTCCCGACAGCTGCGGAATACGATAGAAGAAGAAGCGCAGGCGCGGATCGGCGACCTGGTCGATTTCCCGAGAGAAAGCGTCGATCGTCCCCTGCTCGGAAACGCCCTTATAATAGAAGGGCGGCAGCACGAGAACTCGGGCGCACCCGCTGCCGACGGCGTGCTTCGTCAAAGTGACCGTGTCGCCGGCCGAACAGCAGCCGGTGCCGATGATGAGGCTATCGGCCGATATGCCCGACCCAAGCACGCCCTCGAGCACCCGTCGCCGCTCGTCGACCGTGAACGAATTCGCTTCGCCGGTCGTGCCGAACAGTACGATGCCGTGGCAGCCGTGTTCGAGCAGCCACGCGCAATGGACGGTCAGCTTCTTCAGGTCGGGATCGAGACGAGCGTCGAGCGGCGTCAGCGTCGGACACCAAACGCCGCGTGTCGTATGTTCCGTCGTACGTCCTATCATCCGCGCCACATCGATGAGAGGAAGAACGCGACGTTCGCCGGTCGCTCTGCGAGACGTCGCATGAAATACGGGAACCACTGCGTGCCGAACGGCACAGCGAGCCGTAAGGGATGACCGCGCCGCATGACGTCCGCCTGGAGTTTCTGCCGGACGCCATAAAGCATCTGGAACTCGTATGCTCCGTCGCGCACACCTTTGGCCTTGATGAAGTCGATGCTGTGCTGGATGATGGCGTCGTCGTGCGTCGCGATCGCGGTGAAACCGCCGCGCAGGAGACTCGTCTCGATGAGCCGTGCGTACGCTTTGTCGACGTCGCTCTTGTGCGGGTACGCGATCGCCGCGGGCTCGAGATAGGCACCTTTGACGAGACGGAGATTCGGCGATAGAGGGAGCAGAGATTCGAGGTCGGCTTCGGTGCGATAGAGGTACGCTTGTAAGACCGTGCCGGTATTGTCGACGCCGCGAGCGCGAAGTCCGCGGTAGATCTCGATCGTCGCATCGGTGTACGCCGACTGCTCCATGTCGATGCGGACGAAATTATTCGACTGCGAGGCGTGCCGCGCGACGGCTTCGACATTCGACGCGGCAAGATCGCGGTCGATCGCAAGGCCGAGGTGCGTGAGTTTCAGCGCGACGTTCG
>DASQJC010000451.1:0-3329 GCA_035631255.1 Candidatus Eremiobacteraceae bacterium
GTCCGGCCTGCAGACGCTCTTGAGCATCGCGGGCTACGGCGCGATCGATGCCCAGCTGGCGGTCATCATCGCGGTGCTCGTCATCGCGCTCTTCGTCTTCGCGACCGGCTTGCGCGGCGCGGCATGGACCGCAATCGTCAAAGACGCTGTGGTGTTAGCCGGCGTGATCTTTGCCGGCGTCTTCTTGCCGATCCACTTTTTCGGGTCGCCGGCCGGGGTCATCGAAAAGGTCGAGGCGATCAAGCCGCAGTGGCTGACGCTGTCGACGACTGATCAGACCTACAATCTCACTTGGTTCATATCGACGGTGATCCTCAACGGCATCGCGTTCTTCTTGTTTCCGCAATCGCTCATGTCGGTGTATTCCGCCAAGAGCGCCGACTCGTTGCGCCGCAACTACGTCTGGCTGCCGCTCTACAACGTCATGCTAGCGCTTATGGTTTTCGCGGGTCTCACGGCGCTCATCGTCGTGCCGGGGCTCAGCGGCACGAGCGTCGATCAGTCCTTCGTCTCCGTCGTCGCGAAATATTATCCGCCGTGGGTCCTCGGCGCGATCGCTGGCGCTGGTTCGCTCGCGGCGCTCGTGCCGGTCTCGGTCCAGCTGCTCGGCGCGAGCGGACTTTTCGTCAAGAATGTCGTCGAAGACGCGTTCTCGTGGCAAGGTTCGGAACGCCAACGGACGCTCGTCGTCCGCGCCCTCGTCCTCGCGCTCGCCGCCGGCGCCCTTGTGCTGTGGGTGTTCTTGAAGACGACGCTCGTCGAGCTGCTGCTCATCGCATATAACGGTATGGCGCAGTTCGTCCCCGGCTTCGCCGCCGCGTTCTGGTGGCGGCGTGCGACCGCGGCCGGTGTCGGCGCAGGCATCGCGGTGGGCATCGCGATCTGCATCTACGGCGTCCTTGCGAAGGTCCAGGCCGTGTTCGGCGTTAACATCGGTCTCGTCGCGCTTGCCGTGAATGCAATCGTCATGTATGTCGTCAGCGTCGTCACGAAAGCACCGCAACCCGGCGTGGTCGATACCTTCCGGTCTGCCGCATTCGCCGACGACGCAACGCCGAACTAAGGAGCAATGGAATGCGAAGGGTCTTCTGCACTGTACTGTTGACCGCCGCGATCGCTGGCTGCTCGAGCCACAGCGCTAGCGACACGAACGCCACTTCGGGTCCCTCGAGCGGCCCCGGCGGGAGCCAGACGCAGACCATGCAAGTCGGCGGCTCATCGATCAATATGGGCAAGAACGCCATCGATCCGGCGAGGTTGGGTCTGCCCATCTACCCGAGCGCTGCCGGCAACGTCACCGGCGCGATGGCGAGCACCGGCGCATACGGACTCAACGCAATGGTCGCCCTCAAAACGTCCGATTCATTCGATAAAGTGTACGCATGGTACAAGTCGCACATGCCGGCGAACGCCCAGGTGACTCGGAGCACATCGGGCAGCACCTTGATCGCCACGTTCGTCGAGGGTACGTCCAAAGACAAAGTGGTCAAAAGCGTGACGCTCGTGAGCTTCCCTCAAGGAGCGACGATCACGCTGAGGTCAAGAGCGCAACACTAGTCCACGGACGACACAAATCCTGAATCGAGGAGCATCGACAATGCGAAAGGTCTTCGGCGCGATCCTATTGATCGCCGCGATCGCAGGCTGCACGAGTCATAAAGTCACCGAAGCGAACGGCACGACCGTGACGACGAACGGTACGGGCGATAACCAGACCGTCACGGTTCAGGCGAGCGGCGGAACGATCACCGCAGGCAAGAACGCGGTCGATCCGTCGAAGGTCGGACTCCCGGTGTATCCGGGCGCGACCGCCGATGAAAGCGGTGCAATGGCCGGCTCGAATGCGCAGGGGAGCAGCGCGCTCGTCTCGCTCAAGACGGCCGACTCGTTCGACAAAGTCTACGGGTGGTACAAGTCGCATTTGCCGGCGAACGCGCAGACGATGGAGAGCACATCGGGCGGCACCTCCGTCGGTTCGTTCGTCGAAGGCACTTCGAGCGACAAAGAACAGAAAAGCGTGACGATCACGACGTCGTCCGACGGGACGACCATCACGCTCATGCGGGCGACGAAGAACTAGTTCGAAAATGCCGCTCGAGACGTGGAACGTCGCCGCATCGATCGGCACGTTCCTCGTCATCCTGGCTACCGCGGTCATCGCGCTCGTCCAGCTCTATCACATCCGTCGGGCGAATCAGCTCTCGGGTCTTCTGAGCACGTTCGAGACGCTCCAAGACCCGTCGACTCGCGAGCTCATCAATTTCGTGCGCCACGATCTCGCCGACCGGATGAAAGACGACGCGTTTCGCCAAGGGTTGCGCGACAATCCGATCGACCGGCGGATCCACCCTGAGGCGCATCTCTGCGACATCTACAACCACATCGGTTCGTTCGTGCGCAGCGGCCTCATCGACGAAGATATATACTTGCGGACGGATTGGTACAACGTCATCCTCTATTGGGGGCTGTTGAAGGACGTCATCGCCGAGGGCCGCAGCGCAAACCGGCCTTACATCTTCGAGAACTTCGAGTGGCTCGCAGCCCGCGCCGCCCGCTGGCAAGAGTCGCACCCGCACGGCGACTATCCAGCCGGCGAACGCCGCATGCTCGGCGAGAACGATGATGGAGCGGTCGAACTTTAGAGCGCGCGTAAGATCAGGCACTTGAGGTAAGACGTTTCCGGCGCGTCGAGCAGCACCGGATGGTCGGGCGGCTGCGTTCGCTCCTCGAGCAGCTGTAGCTCGCGTCCTGCATCATCGCCCGCCGCCTTCACGATGCCGACGAAATCGTCGAGCCCGATCGGCCGCGAGCACGAGCACGTGACGAGTATACCGCCAGGCTCGAGCGTGCGAATAGCTCGCAGATTGATCTCTTTGTAACCGCGCAGCGCCGAGTCGATGGTCGACCTTCCTCTAGCGAACGCCGGCGGATCGAGGATGACCATGCCAAACCGCTCGCCCGAATCATCCGCGTGCCGCAGCCAATCGAAGCAGTTCGCCTCGACGACCGAGCTTTCTGGAAACCCGTTGAGCGCCATGTTGCGCACGGCGAGTGCGCATGCAGTCGCGGAGATGTCGACACTTGTGACCTCTTTGGCGCCGGCGAGCGCTGCGTGTACGCTGAAGCCGCCGGAATACGCGAAACAGTTGACGACGCGGCGATCTCTCGCATACGCGGCGGCCGCGCGACGGTTCACGCGCTGATCGAGGAACAGGCCGGTCTTCTGCCCGTGAGCGATGTCGACGAGTAGACGCGCTTCGCCCTCTTGTATCTCTACCGTCTCGGGCGGTTCGCCGCGGAAGAGCGGACCGGTCTTCGGTTCGAGCCCT
>DASQJC010000452.1:0-6887 GCA_035631255.1 Candidatus Eremiobacteraceae bacterium
TCCTTCAAGAACGTGTTGTAGACGTAGTCGAATGTGATGTCGTCGAAACGCGGGATGATGCATACTTGGCGCCCACCTTCGTAGCTGCGCAGCTGCATGATGCGGACGACTTCGCGAGCGGCGTCCATGTTGACGCCGGAGACCTTACGTTCGGAAGATGGATCGAGCGAAGCGATGAAAGCGTCATCGACGAGCAGCGTGTCGCCGGACGAACCGGCAAGCCCACGAATACATGCGGCGCACGTGCCGTCATAGCCGAGCGGAAACGCTTTCGGCCGCTCGCAGTGCAGCGTCAACGCTAACGTGCGCGCGAACGTCGTCTTGCCGACGCCGCGCGGACCATGGAAGAGATACGCGTGCGCGAGCCCGCTCGGCCCGATTCGTTCGAACTGCTTCACGATCGAGGCGTGCCCACGCAGCGGCATCGGTGGATCGGGCCGCGGCGGCGCTTCGAGCGCCGCGGCAGCCGGCGGCTTGCGAGGCATCAGCTAAAGCGCGCGCCCTGCAGTGCCGACCCGCAGGAACAAGTCCGCGCAGCAGGCATGTTCTCGATCATCGTCTTGAGCACGTCGCGGACGCGCGCGTTGTTCGCGTTGAAGACGGCGATGACGGACTCGTTCGTCACCGGTTCGATGCCGGATTCGCCTTCGAGACCGACGTCGTAGTCGGTGATGAGCGCGATGTTCGCGTAGCACATCTCGAGCTCGCGCGCGAGGTATGCTTCCGGGTACTGGGTCATGTTGATGACTTCCCAGCCGGCCGACGAAAACCAGCGGCTCTCAGCGATGGTCGAAAAACGCGGACCCTGGATCGTGACGACGGTTCCGCGCTCGTGCACGGATATGCCGCGCTGCTTGCAACTCGAGATGGCGAGATCGCGCAGCTGCGAGCAATATGGATGCGCGAACGAGACGTGCGTCGTGATCGGGCCGTCGTAAAAGGTGTCCTTGCGTCCGCTCGTGCGGTCGACGAGCTGATCGGAGACGACGAATTCGCCGGGCTTGACCGACGCTTTGAGCGAACCGGCCGCGCACGGACCGAGGACGCGCGTCACGCCGAGCGACTTCATCGCCCATGCGTTCGCGCGATAATTGATCATGTGCGGCGGCAGCGTGTGCGCTTTGCCGTGGCGCGGCAGAAACGCGACGCGCCGGCCGGCGACTTCGCCGAGCGCGACGAGATCGCTAGGCTCGCCGTACGGCGTCTCGACCTTGACTTCGCGCAGACCTTCGACGAACGAGTAGAAGCCGGAGCCTCCGAAGACCCCGATCTCGGCGCTGTCTTTCATGCCGACCGTGTTGGTCGGTCCGGGGTTAGGATTCCTTGAAGTCGCTCGGCTTGAGGCCGTCGATGTACTTGCGGAAGCGTTGCATCTCTTCTTCCTCAGCCTTCTTGTCGTACACCGACTCCTCGAGGGCGATCTTGTCGGTGACGTAGATGGGCGCATTCGTGCGCAGCGCGAGGGCGATGCAATCGCTCGGCCTGGCGTCGATCTCTTGGTCTTCGCCGCCGAGCTCGAGGACGAGCTTCGCGTAGAACGTGCTGTCCTTGATGTCGTGGATGATGATCTTCGTCAGCTTCGCGTTCAGGCCGTCGATGATCGACTTCATGAGGTCGTGCGACAGCGGACGCGGCACCGGCTGGCCTTCGAGCGCGAGCGCGATAGCGGTGGCTTCGAACGGACCGATGAGGATCGGGAGATACCGCTTGCCGTCCATGTCTTTGAGGATGACGACCGGATCGTGCGTGAGCAAATCGATGCCCAGTTTGTCCACCTTCATCTGTCGCATCGTATCAGCTCCGCCAGCGCCCCCGCGAGGAAGCCAGCTTCGCGTCGTCGTGTTCGGTTCCTATCGCGTATCGCGCGCGCGGCCGCAGGTTTTCTTCGCTCGATTCTCCTACGATTTCGTGTGATCACGCAGCCGCTCGACAGCCCGGATGTTAGCGCGCTCGCCGGACACGTCGAAGCGACGATCATCGCGCTCGTCGTCGCGATCGTCGTATGGCGCGTCGTCAATGCGCTCATCGACAGGTTTTACCAACGGCGCTTTATCTCGTCGCATCTGCCGCGCGTCGCGACTTTTTGTACACTCTCGAAATCGATCGTCGGACTTCTCGTCGTCATCATCGCCGGGCTCACGCTGCTCAACATATGGTCGGTCGACGTGACGCCTGCCGTGTGGTCGGCAGGTTTTGTCACCGCCGCGCTCGCGTTCGGGTCGCAGAATCTCGTCCGCGACATCGTCACCGGCTTTTTCTTCCTCTTCGAAGATCAATATGACGTCGGCGACCGCGTCGAGCTCGTCACGGTCACAGGGCAAACAGTGAAAGGACGCGTCGACGCGATGGGGCTGCGGACGACGAAAGTCGTCGACACGACCGGGCGATTCGTCACCATCGCCAACGGCAACATCGCGCTCGTCACGAACGCGAGCCGCCTGCCGAACATCGCGAGCTTCACACTGACGGTGCCTTGGAAGGGCGATGCGAGCGCCATGCGCCAGCGCATCGAGGATGACGCGAAGGAGATCGCGACCAAAGCCGGCATCGGCGACGCGCACGTCATCGTCTCTCTCGCCGACAGCACCGCCGAGTTCGCGACGTTCCGGATCGATCTGCGCTCGGCAGACGCCGACGATGATCTCGATCGCTCGAACATGCGCGTGCTGCTTGCCGGACGTCTCCAAGCCGAGGGCTGGCTCCCCGGCGGTCCCGAGCGCGCCGAGCCGGAGGCGCACTGACGGATGTCGCTCGCATGCGGGATCGTCGGGCTGCCGAACGTCGGCAAGTCGACGCTGTTCAACGCGATCACGCGCGCCGGCGTCGCCGCGAGCAACTATCCTTTCTGCACGATCGAGCCGAACGTCGGAATCGTTCCCGTTCCCGATCGGCGTCTCGACGTGCTCTCCGATATATTCGCGAGCAAACGCATCGTGCCGGCGACGACGACGTTCGTCGATATCGCCGGCCTCGTCCGCGGTGCGTCGAAAGGCGAAGGCCTCGGCAACGCGTTTCTCTCGCACGTCCGTGAAGTCGACGCCATCGCGATGGTCGTCCGCTGCTTCGAGGACGCCGACGTCGTCCACGTCGACGCGCATCCCGAACCGTTGCGCGACATCGAGACGATTCGCGTCGAGCTGGCCCTCGCAGACCTCGCCGTCGTCGAACGCCGGCTCGAAAAATCGAGACCGCGCGCGAAGGTCGATCCGGCGCTCGCGAAAGAGGTCGAAGCGCTCGAACGTATCGCCGCCGCACTAGATAAAGGAGAGGCGGCGCGCGGCGTGCTCAATGACGACGTCGCGCTGTCCCTCTCAAAGGAACTGACTTTACTCACCGCAAAACCGCTGCTCTACGTCGCGAACGTCGACGAGATCGGGTCCGCCGAATCGAACAAGCGCGTCCTAGCGGTGCGCGAGTTCGCGAAGCGCGAGGGCGCCGAGTGCGTCGAGCTCTGCGCGAAACTCGAAGCCGAGCTAGCCGCTCTCTCGCCGGATGAAGCGAAGGCTTTTGCGGCAGAGCTCGGCCTCGAATCCAGTGGTCTCGACCGGCTTATCGTCGCCGCGTATACCCTGCTCGATCTCATGACCTTTCTCACCGCAGGTGAGAAAGAGTCGCGCGCGTGGACGATCGCGCGAGGCACGAAGGCGCCCCAAGCCGCCGGCACGATACACAGCGATATCGAACGCGGCTTCATCCGCGCCGAGATCGCGTCGTACGACGACCTCGCGCGGCTTCGTGGTCTGCAGGCCGTGCGCGATGCAGGGCTCCTGCGTGTCGAGGGCCGAGACTACGTCATGCAGGAAGGCGACGTCGTGAACTTCCGCTTCAACGTCTAGAACGCAAGGATTTTATCCATGGCAAGCCACCAACCGGATTCCTCCGTCTTCGGCGAAGCGATGCACTTCTTCGACGCGGCTGCGCAGCGGCTCAACTTGACGTCGAGCATGTATCGCATCCTGACGCATCCGTCGCGTCAGGTGATCATCTCGATCCCGTTCGCGCGCGACAACGGCGAATTCGACGTCTACACCGGTTATCGCGTGCAATACAGCTCGGCGCGCGGCCCCGCGAAAGGCGGCATCCGCTATCATCCGAACGTGACGCTCGACGAGGTGACTGCGCTCGCGTTCTGGATGACGTGGAAATGCGCGGTCGTCGATCTCCCGTTCGGCGGCGGCAAAGGCGGCGTCACTTGCGATCCTAACGTGCTGTCGCCTGGCGAGATCGAACGCTTGACGCGACGCTATGCCGCAGATCTCATCGAGATCATCGGGCCGGACAAAGACGTTCCGGCACCGGACGTCAACACGAATCCGCAGACGATGGCGTGGGTCATGGATACCGTGTCGATGCACTTGCGCGCGCACACGCCGGGCGTTGTGACAGGCAAGCCGCTCAACGTCGGCGGATCGCGCGGGCGCGTCGAAGCCACCGGACGCGGCGTCATGATCGCGATCGAAGCGGCGCTCGAGAAGATGAACAAGTCGATGCGCGGCATGCGCGTCGTCGTCCAGGGATTCGGCAATGTCGGATCGATCAGCGCGAAGCTGCTGAGTGATGCCGGCGCGAAGATCGTCGGCATCAGCGACGTCACCGGCGGTTATCACAACTCGAAGGGGATCGACATCGCCGCTGCGCTCGAACATGCGCGCAAGAGCGCGCATCGGACGCTCGACGGATTCGCCGCCGATCGCGTGAGCAACGCGCAGCTGCTCGAGCTCGACTGTGACATCCTCGTGCCCGCTGCGCTCGAAAACCAGCTCACCGAGAAGAACGCACGCAAGATCAAGGCAAGTCTCATCGCCGAAGGCGCGAACGGTCCGACGACGCCCGAAGCGGATGCTCTGCTTTCCGAGGGCGGCATCACCGTCATCCCCGACATCCTCGCGAACGCTGGTGGCGTCACGGTTTCGTACTTCGAGTGGGTGCAAAACCGGATGGGCTACTATTGGCGCGAGAAAGAAGTCAACGACCGGTTGCGCGATCTGCTGCGCGAGAACTTCGACGTCGTCTGGGATGCGAGCAAGGAGTACGGAACGACGCTGCGCGGCGCCGCATACATCGTCGCGATCAGGCGCGTCGTCGACGCGTACATGACCCGCGGCATCTACGCCTGAAAAATGGAGCGGTCGACGTTTATCGTCGACCGCCGCGGCCGTACAAACGAGAAGTCGTCTGCGGTCGACCATGAAGGTCGACCGCTCCATTTTCAGTGCTTCGCGTAGTGCTCTTCGAGGTACGGGATGATGACGTCGTCGTCGTCGAGCACGACGTCGCCGTCGACAAAGACCGGCACGCTCGTCTGCCCCGATACCTCGAGCACTTTTGAGCGCTTGCTGTGGAAGACCGGCACTTCGACGTATTCGTAATCGACGCCGAGCTCTTTTAGCTTCTCGACGACCCGCTGGCAATACCAGCACCAATCGGCGCTATAAAGGATCCTTTTCGGGCCACCGTTCGCGGCGGCGCCGCCGTTCGCGGCTGGCTTTGCGGGGTCGGTATCGGATGATGGCATGAATGCAACGGTGTTGCACGCCGAGGGGCGCTCCGCCCTTGTGCTGAACGCTCGGAGACGATGACTCCAAAAGACCTTTACGACAAAATCGAAGAGTACGTCCGTCCCGCCACTTTCCCGGTCGCGGTCCGCTTCTTGCGAAACGGCGAAGAGCCGCCGCCGAAGGCGAAGCGTCCGCTCGCCGAACTCGGCAAGCACGTCACGGTCTGCCAAGGCTGGGCGATCTCACGCCGCTACGGGTGGACGACCGTCGTGCGTGCGGAGGACATGAAGTGCCCGCTCGGAGCGCTCGTCGCCGGTTTCGCGGCGCCGAACGCATACTATGATGAAGGCAACCTCTGCGCCGGCATGTACACCGCAGACGCCGCGGCCGGTGCGCGCAGCGAAGCGTCGGTCGAGAAGTTCAAGCCGGGCGAGATAGACGGCATCGTGTTCGCGCCGCTCCATCGCGCCGATTTCGAACCCGAAGTCGTCATCGTCTACGGCAACGCGGCGCAAGTGATGCGGCTTGTCGCGGCCGCGTTGTTCGAACGCGGCGGTCGCATCGCGTCGTCGTTCGCCGCACGGATGGATTGCTCCGACCATCTCGTCGTGCCGCTTCGGACGGGCGAACCGCAGGTGATCTTGCCGTGCAACGGCGACCGGATATTCGCCGGCGCGCAAGACGAAGAGATGGCGTTCACGCTGCCGTGGTCTTGGGCCGACGAGCTCGTCCGCGGCCTAGAGGGGACCCAGCGAGGAGGCGTCCGCTATCCGATACCTTCGTTCCTCACATATGAGCCCGCGATGCCGAAGAAATATGAAGAGCTCCTCGCCATGCAGCGCGCCGAGCCGGAGGCGGGCCATTGACGGTGGTCGAACCTATAAGGCCCGGACCTAGAACGAGCTGACGACCGTGGACGATCGACAAGACGACATCGCGACATCGAAACGCAAACTGCCGTTCCGCAAACGTCACGCGGCCGGCCTCATCGTTTTTGTCGTCCTGTCGGCGTTCGTCCATTTCACGCTCGGCCCCGAGCTCGCGAATCTCACGCCGCATTGGGCCGCTTCCGATCTCCCCGATTCGGTCTCGATCATCACGCTGTCGCGCAGAGCCGAGCTGCAGAAGATGCCGCCGCCGCCGACACCCACGCCTTCACCGCAACCGCTGCCGCGGACGAACCGCGATCTCGCGCTGCTCAAGTATCGCGAGATGGCGCAGATCGCCGACGTGCGCATGAGCGTGCGGCCGCCCGCGCGACGACACTCGCGCATCATCATCGAACGTCCGGTGAAGCCGCTGAACGACGAACGCCAAGCGCACGTCGTCGCAGCCGCTCCAGTGCCGACGCCCGAGGCGACGCAGACGCCGGGCACAGCGCGCACCGCG
>DASQJC010000453.1:0-16144 GCA_035631255.1 Candidatus Eremiobacteraceae bacterium
TCCGCTGCCGAGACGACGAGGATCGCACCGTCCATCTGCGCCGCACCGGTGATCATGTTCTTGATGTAGTCCGCATGACCGGGCGCGTCGACGTGGCTGTAGTGCCGCTGCTTTGTCTCGTACTCGGCATGGTACAGCGAAATCGTGATCCCGCGCTCCTTCTCTTCAGGCGCGTTGTCGATCTGGTCGACGATCAACGGCTTGGTCCCAGTCCCAGACGCTGCGAGCACTTTCGTGATCGCCGCCGTCAAGGTCGTCTTGCCGTGGTCGACGTGACCGATCGTGCCGATGTTCACGTGCGGCTTCGTCCGCTCGAATTTCGCCTTTGCCAAGTCTTGTCTCCGGTCAGAAGCGCCGAGCTTCGCTCGGCGTGCTACATGCTAGGAGCGGCGAGCCCCGGCCCGCCATGACACGCTAACGCACACCCCGGTTTCGCCTACCGGGATGCGAAACGTCAAATTTCGCGCCCGAGAGGAATTGAACCTCCAACCTCGGCCTTAGGAGTGCCTTGCTCTATCCATTTGAGCTACGGGCGCGCGCGTCAAAAGTATTTAGCCCTCGGCGGGGATTGAACCCGCGGCCTCGTCCTTACCAAGGACGCGCTCTACCACTGAGCTACAAGGGCGCGCCTGTCCACCGGACCGTTCCTTATACTATCGGATAGGGCCGCCTAGGCGCAAGGGCCGACCAGCGCGGCGCAAGCGCGAAGGACTACTTCCTCTGCACCATGTTCTCGACGTTTTGCACGCCCGCTTCCACAGCCCGCTCGCCGCTCATGAAGAGCCCGATGATCCAGCGGATCACGGCGATGACGCCGATGATCGCGAAGAGGAAGATGAACCCGAAAGTCCACGCAGCCGCGTGCAGCAAGTTGACGACGAACTGTTCCATAGCGTCCTCCCATCAGAAGAGCCGCAAGTCGCGACGAGACTATAGATTCGCGCTGCCGATTACCTGCTCGCCGATGCTGTTGACGGTGCGACAGGCAGCGGCCAAGGATACTTGAGCTCCATCCGTCGGACGCCGTGTGGGTATGTGCCGATCTTCTCGTGTTTCGTCAACCAGTCTTCGGAGAGGACCGCGATGTACTCGAAATTCTCCCACGGCAATTCGTTGCCCAGCGCAGCTCGCCCCAGCGCTGTGACCGGCTCCATCCGCTTCCAATTGTTGTATATGAGCCAGCAGTAGCGGTCGAGGAACATCTCTCGATCGATGATACCGCGCTTGACAAGGATGCCGAGCTCCTCGAACGCGTTGCCGACGACGATGCCCGCTCGACGAAGCTCCACGTAGTCGGGACCGACCTGCGGCGCCTGCCAACCGGCCGACATAGCGGCTTCGTATTCGCGATACACCGGATCTTCCATCGCAGTGCTCAGCTTATCGCGGATGAGGTTTGACGCATCGGCGTAGAACTTTCCCGAAAACTCCTCTCCGATCGAGAGCATCGCGGTTATCTGATTTCCTGCGCGCATGTGCTTCAGCTGGACGAGCGCGGCGATCGCGGTCGCGGCGACGATGATCACCGTCAGGAGCGGCGCAACCGAGTTTATCGAATCGAGCGACATGGTGGACTCCCTGAGGACGTGCGACGAAACGCACGCTCTGCTTAAAAGCAGTGCGGACGCCCGGAACGGTTTTCCGGACGTCCGCTCGACCACCTACCGGCGCTCGCGTTAGAGGGTCACCTGCGTGTTGAGGAAGATCGCTCGGTTGTCGTTCGTGCTCATGTACGAGCCGTCGGGGATGCTCTTCCCGTTCGGCACGATCGGCTCGGGAACGTTGAGTCCCCATTCCTCGTAGTCGACGCTCACGCGTAAGTTCGAGCTGACCGCGTGATTGAGACCGACGTAGAATTGGTGGCGATCGTTCGCCTGTGCCGTGTAGTAGCCGGTGTAGAACGGCGTACCGTTCAACCCGGTGTTGTTGTTGACGACCGAGTTGTAGCCCGTGCCGACATAACCGAGCTCGAGATTATTCGAGTTCGGTGCCGGGTTCGTCGCGCCGTAGATGTACTGGATCCAGATCGCCCGGTTGTCTTCCCAGCCTTTTTTCGTCGTCGGATCGTCGCCGAACCGCCGCAGACCTTCGACGGCGAACGTCTGGAACGGCGATATCGCATATGTCAGCGCAACCGACCCGGCGGCAAGCGGCTGATTGAACGACACGAAGTTCTGCTTGTTCGTCGACCAGATCTTCTGCGGCAGAGCCGAGAGGTCGATGATGCTCGCCCCGAGCGACAGCTTTGACGTCAGCTGGTCCTCGAGATGCGAGTTGACGGCGAACTGAGTGTGCGGCACGGAACCCGACGAGGCGAGACCGGTCGGGACGTAGGCGAACGGCGAGTTGCTGCCAATATCCGGACCGCCTTCCTCACCGAATCCGATGAACCCGTTGAGCCGGCCGGTAAACCCGATCATTCCACCATTGTAGTAATCGTTGGAATATGCAAGCCCGAGATCTTCTTGCATCTGGTATTTGCCGCCGACGACGTAGAGCGGAGACTTCGCGAACGCGTACTTGAAGAAGAAATAGTTCAGCCGGAGCAGGCCTTGGTCGTTATACGTCGAGATCGACGGGTTGATGTTGTCGAACCCGTTGACGTTCGCTTGGCCGAAATAGTTCTTGTTCTCGAGCCGGATGCCGTAGCTCGTCTGCTTGTCGAGATTGCCCGTGATCTGGAGGCGGAGCACTTGGATGCCCGTGCCGCGCGCGTTGCTGCCGGTGATGTAGTTCGAGACGCCGTCGGTGATCTGCGTGTTCTTGGCGATCGGCACGCCGGTGTTCGTGAACGCGTCGACGGTCTCGGTGTATGAGCCCGGCGCACGCAGGTAGGAATAGAGATGGATCTGCGCGCGGCCGAACTCAGAGGCCAGCGTCGCGTTCGACTGCTCGAGTGCGGCCTCGCGCGTCTGGAGGTCTTTGATCTGGGCACCGTATTGATCTAGGAGTAGCTTCGCGTCCGCGACGTTCTTCTGCGTCACGCGGATCGCGCTGTATGGCGCCTGCAGGTCGCTCTCGAGTTTCTGCGTCACGCGATCGACGATGACCGCCATCTCGTAACGCGTGATCGGGCGTTTGCCGTCGAAGTAGCCGTTCGGGTAGCCCTTTAGAAAGCCGGCGTCGTAAAGCCGGACGACTGCTTGATAGGCGGGATCCGAAGGTGAGACGTCCTGGAACGGATTGTCGTCTGAAAAAGCGGGTGCCGCCCACGCGATCAGCGCCGCGATGGCGCACGCAGCTGCGCGGAAGGCCGCTGACATCGTTAGTTTCACTGGTCGAACTCCTTGACGCCGGTCGATGGCCGGATCGCTTAATTGTCTACTAAGTCAATAGACTTTATTAAGAATGGCCGATTTTGGGCGGCCGGTCAAGGGACAGGTGGCCTAAGCTAGCCTAGGACCGCGCGGCGTCTTGGCACGCGAGAGGCGTATGAAGAAACGCGGCGCTCGTCCGGCGGCCGCGTTCTGATCTTTCGTGGAGCGGGAGACGGGTCTCGAACCCGCAACATCCAGCTTGGAAGGCTAGCGCTCTACCAATTGAGCTACTCCCGCTCGCTCACTGCGACTATTGGGCGCTTGACCGCATAACGCCTGGTCGCGCGACTTCCTACCGCAGTGATGACCGGTCCACTTCTGCCCAGGAATCCTTGAGCGAAATGCGCTCAACGCCTGCCGGATAGTCGCCGTTCGGATGTCGCGCAAGCCACTGTCGCGCCTGCACCGTCAGATATTCGAATTGCTCCCAGGCGCTATTGACGCCGCCTGTTGAGCGCGCCGCGATAGCGATGACCGGTTCAAGCCGTCGCCAAAACCCGTCGACGATGGCGGCGTTGACGCGCATGAAGCTCGTGCGATCGATGACGCCGTCGCGATAGTACAGGCCCCACTGATCGAAAAAATTTGCGATCGCCAGCTCGGGATGCTTCGCACGATCTCCGCCCGGCCGCATGATCTCGGCGCGGAACTCGGGATCCTCGAGCCGCTTCGGAAGGTCTTTGCGCACGAAGCTGAAGGCATCGCGCAATTCAGAGCCCTCGTATTCCGCCAAGAACGTCTGGATCTGCGCGACCTTGTTCGCCGAGCGCATGTGGCCGAGCTGGAGGACGGCGGCTATCGCCGTCGCCGTGATGACGACGAACGTACCGACGGACGCGATAACCGACCAGACCTCTATCGACATCTGATCTCTAGACTCCAGCTGTTTCGGGGCTTTGGGCAGGGTAGGATTCGAACCTACGTAGCGCGTCGCGCGGCAGATTTACAGTCTGCTGCCATTAACCACTCGGCCACCTGCCCACAAGTCAGGAACGCTTTCTGCGACGGTTTGTTCGGACGAACCTGCCGTCACCGCACCTCGCACTGTCGCATCTATCGCTTCCGTGGTCACTGCACAGTAACAGGTACGTTGAAGCTATTCCCGATGGCGTCTTGGATTGTGATAACGCAACTTCCAACCGCTTTCGACTCGACGGTAAACGTATTCTGCTGTTGATCCGGGACTACTGTCGCGACACCAACGTTAGAGCTGGTCGCGTTCAAAGTAGGGCTTCCGCGCTCTTTGGCGATGAGAGTACCCGTGAGCCCTGATGACGCGAAATTAAGGGTTGTAGGTATGACACTCAAGACATTTCGGATATAGACCGCAATGTTTCCGGGCGGATCTGTGATCCAGACATTACCGTCCGGCCCGCCAGCCAGTGAAAAGAAGCCCTCGGAACCGTTGTAATGCGATGCGATCAGCGTCTGTTGGCCGTTGCTCACATCGACCCGCAAGAGGTTGTTTTGCGTGATGAACGTTCCGGCGAGAAAATATGGGGCTTTGTCCGGACCAACGGTTCCGGCGGCGATGTCGACAACCTCATTAGCGACAGGATAGGTTGACATCTGACCAGCCGGTGTCATTTTTGCGATCGATAGTCTCCCGCAAGGTGCACCAACCATTTTACCTATACACGCAAACCAAAGATTGCCGTCTTTAGGAGCCGCAAGTCCGAATCCACCGAAAGTGTTTTGGCCTATCGAGTGGAGCACAATTTGTCCGGTGTTCGTGTCGATTGAGTCAAGCGAATCATTCCCAGAATCTATGAACCACAACAAACCGCCCGGGCCCGCGACGACCGACGCATTGCTATTCGGAACATTGTTTGGATACGCGAATTGGGTGATCGTGCCCGACGGCGTAACTTTGTCGATATGCCACCCTCCAACAAACCACGCGTTTCCATCGGGACCCTCTCCAAGCTCTTCTGGCGTACAGGCAGAGAAGGCGTCCTGAGCCGGCAATTGGTAGGCGGGGCCGCGACCTAGTCGGTTCACTACCTCAACGGCGGAGTTTGCGACGCCGCTGCTGACACAGGTCAGGATGTAAAATCGCCCACTCGGGGCCAGTGCGATGGCTTCTGGATTCAGTTCGTAGACCTGGTCAATCGGTAAGGGATACTCAGTCGCGTTTCCGGTCATCGTTAGCTTGACCAATCCAGGGCCAGTGGCATCGAGGAACCACATATTCTTGTCGGGACCCGCAACGATTCCGCGGTAGTCTGGCGAGTACGTGTTTGGAGCAAATCGTGTCCAGTTGCTTGGGAGGCCGCCACCTTGAAGCACATACGGATGAACTTTGGAAGTGTCGATCATCGGCACCGCTCCGCGACTAGCGCAAGCGGAGAGAAGCGCCGAGGCGAGTAGGCACAATAGAACAAACTTTGCCATGGCAAGACTCCCACATTATAGAAAGATGGCAGCCACGCTATCGTAGCGACTTCGGCGAGATGCTTTGCCCAATCGCGATGACCGCCCTTAAGGCTTCCAGTTCACAAACGCTAGTTCGAAACAGCGGCGGGTACTACACGATTCGGCGGTTTTGTTTTATCGATCCAGCTCGAGCTTCGTCGGCGAATCGACCGTCGCGCCGTCGACTTTCTGCACCACGTACGTGATTCGAACCTTGGCCTTGCCGAGTATGAGCTTCGCGGGCCAGCCGTCGCACGGGAAGTCCGGACACCAAGGCAACGCCTTGCCTTCAAACGTCGGCTTCTTCAAGTTGTCGAACCACAAGCGATGCGTTCGCCCATCCGATGTCTTCACGAGCACATCAGTGCCCTCGTTGCCGCTGACGTAGCTCATGAGGATGCCGTCGATCGAGCCCGTCTGTGCGGCGCTCGCACCGCTGACGGCGAAGACGAACAAGATGATCGCGAAAACGAGCGAGACAAAGCGCTTCGTATGAAGGCCCTCCGATCGGGCGCGGGATGGTCGCTTAACCGCCGATGAGCGGCGGCTAGCCTAGGGCAGAGAAGCTATCACCCGCCTACAGGGATTCAGTGGATAGCAGCCAACGGCTGCCTTCCTAGTTGCTCGACTTACACCTCTTGCGTATGTAGCGGTCGCCCGGCCTCGATGCCGGCTCCAGGACCTGCGAGCAAGCAACTATCCGTTGCGGTGTTCGCGTCTTGGGAGTTTCGAGCATGAAGTGCGACGTTTGTCAGACACATCAGACCGGGCTCGCGTGGGTTAGCAGTCCGTCGGGAAGCTATGTCGTTTGCTCCGACTGCGCTCGACCGTTGCAGTCAGAAGTCCACGATTTCATAGCGCGACTCGCGCGTTGCGATAGCCACGATTCGCTGCTCGGCGAACTCCTGACCGCAGCGATGGATGTGACCGGTTCGGACATGGGCAACGTCCAACTCGCAGACGAGAATCGCGTGCTCCGGATTCGCGCCCAGGCCGGTTTCGAACGCGAATTCCTCGACTTCTTCAGCGGCGTCGAGGAGAATGAAGCTGCATGCGGCACTGCAGCTGCCGATCGCCGGACCGTCGTCGTGCCCGACGTCGAACTAAGCCCGATCTTCATCGGAACGCCTGCGCTTACGATCCTACGAAATGCCGACGTGCGGGCGGTGCAATCGACGCCGATGTTCTCCTACACAGGTTTGCTCGTCGGGATGGTGTCGACCCACTACCGATCCCCGCACATCTTTGCGAACCGCGAACTCGATCGTCTTGGTCTGCTCGCGGCGCAGGCTGCAGTTCTTCTCGGGAAATTCTCCGCGGTCCCGATTTAGGCGAGCACCTTCGCCGCCTCGCGCGGCTTCACGTGGACGAGTCCGATGCCGGCGAAGACGATCGCCGCACCAAGTATCGTCGTCACGGCGATGTGCTCGCCCGCGAAGATGACGCCGAGCAATACCGCGATGATCGGCGTGATGTACGTCAGCAGATTGAGCCGCGTGACCGGCATGACGCGCATGAGCGTGAAGTAGGCCAGGAACGCGACTCCGTTTCCGAAGACGATCAGATACATCAACGCGAGCGTGGCCGTTTGCGTGAAGACGATCGGCTGCGTCCGCTCGGTGGCGAGCGCGAGCGCGCCGAGCACAAAGGACCCGATGAGTTGCCCGGGACCGACGGTCGCGATCGGCGGAACGTTTGCGGCTAGGCGCTTCGCGCACACCGATGCGATCGAAGCGCAAACCGACGCACCGAGTACCGCAACGGCACCCGCAGCCGGCACGCGTGCGGCTTCGACGACTTCCGACCAGAAGATGACGGCGACGCCGCAGAATCCGCACACGAGGCCGAGAACGTTCACCGTGCTCAATCGCTCCATCCGAAGCACTGTCGTCGTCAGAAACGACGTGACGAGCGGCGTGGCGGCGAATAAGACCGCGACGAGCCCGCTCGGCACGGTCTGTTCGGACCAATAGACGAGCGCGAACTGACATCCGAAGAGCAAAATTCCCTGGATGAAGATATGTAGCACGTACGTCTTCGTCCGGGGCCATTGCGTCCGGATGAGAAACGCGGCGGCGATGAGCAGCACGCCAGATATCGCCATGCGCAGCCCGGCGCCGACGAACGGCGGCACGCCTTCGAGGCCGAAGCGGATGGCGAGCCAGGTGCTTCCCCACACCCAACACATGAGCACGAACAAGAGGGTCGTGCGCGAGCGGTCCGTCAAGGCGTCATGCGACGCCGCGGCGTTCGTGCAGCAGCAGTTCGTCTTTGCGCGCGGCGCCCCAGCGGTATTCGCCCGCGGCCCCATCGGATCGGACGACGCGATGGCAGGGGATCACGAGCGCGATCTTGTTCGCCGCGCAGGCGCTTGCGACCGCGCGAACGGCCTTTGGTTGCCCGATAGCTTTGGCCAGCTTCGCGTACGTCGTCGTCGAACCGCTACGGACTTTTTGTATCGCCCGCCATACCTTGCGCTGGAACGCGCTGCCCGTCACGTCGAGCTCGACGTTCTCGCCCGAGCGTCCGGCGATGCGTTCGCGAACCGATCGCAACGCCGACTTCAGGCGCGCCTTGGCCACGTTTGATGAAGACCCGTTCGCCTCGGCGACCGTCGCCTTGGGAAATTCAGCTCGCAGATCGTCGACGAGCGACTTCGCTTTATCGCCAAAGCCGATTGCAGCCACGCCACGATCGGTTGTCGCGATGAGCGTCTTGCCGAGCTTCGTCGTCGCGATCGTGTACACGATCGACTCACCCGTTCCGCCGCGGCGGTATGCGCCGGGGCTCATGCCGAGCGCACCGTTCGCATGCGCGTACGCTTGCTTGTGCCCAGCGAAACCCGCGTTGTGTGCCGCGTCGAGCACCGTGTCGCCGCGCTTCAAGCGCGATTTGAGCGACTGCGTCCGTCGCGTCGCGACGTACATCCGCGGCGACACGCCGGTCGCGCGTGCGAAGACGCGCTGGAAGTAGGTCGGGCTCATGCCGGCCGCTTCGGAGATGCGCGCGAGCGGCAAGTCATCGTCGAGATGCGAATCGATGAACGCGATCGCGCGCTTCACCGCTTCTTCCGCACGCGTGTCGCCGTCGGGCCGGCAGCGCTTGCACGCGCGGAATCCGGCCTTTCGAGCAGCGTCGGTCGAGTCGAAGAGGATGACGTTTTCCGGCTTCGGCGCTCGCGCCGGACAGGACGGGCGGCAGTAGATGCCCGTCGTGCGAACGGCGTAGATACTCATCTTCATGCCCTTTCCACGCACGCCGCGAAGCAACCTCGCTTCGCATTGTGCACGTGCAGATACGCCGCATTTTTTTCGGCGAAGAGACGACCTATCAGTGCTTCAAGCTCCGAACCCTCGACGACGTCGGCATCGATCATCATGCCTATGGCATCGAAGGCACGGACTGAAAGCACGCGAGGGCGAAGCGCCGGCGGAACTCGGTCGATTTCGTCATATCGTTGTCGCACATTTTCTCTGACAAATATCGCGTGCGACGAGCGATACGGCGTCGCCGTGCTTTGATGCTCGTAGTTGAGCAGCAGAACCGATTCGCCCGGCTCTGCGTCCTCGAGCGTGATGCGGCACGGGAAACCCGGTTTCGCGTCGACGATCGTCCTGACGATGTGCCGCTCGGCGAGCTGCGCGTCGCTCATCTCGAACAGCGGTTGGAATTGATCGGGCTCGAGGCCCACGATTCGATAACTCATGGGCAAAGCATAGCGCGAGGCGCGCTCGCGGCGCGCCCCATTTCTTGCGTTCAAATTTTCGCGCTGGGGTTTACGTGCAGTTCGGTTTGACCGAAATCGCTCTCCACGCGCCGAATTTGGGGATCGCCGTGCCGACCGTCCAGAACTCGGTCAGTCTCGGCACTTGCGCGGTCGCGTTGAGGATCCGCGTATCTTTGTTCGGATTCGGGACCGCGATGTTCGTCCATGCGTTGCCGTCGAAGAACATCGCGAAACCTTGTCTGGTCGCCGGGATCTGACCGACGGCGAGGACGCCCGTCAGGCTGCGCGCCGAGATCCCCGAGATGATCGTCGACGGATCGACCGACGGACCTTGTTGCGACGACCACTTCGTGCCGTCGAAGAAATCGATCGCCGTCGAACCGCCGCATGCACCGACGGCGAAGACGTAGCTCGGCTGCAGCGCGGTCATCGTCGTCAGGCAGTCGCTCGACTCGAGTGACGTCGTCCACGCCGTACCGTCGTAATGCTCGATCATCGTGCCGCTCTGGCCGTTCTGGGAAAAGCTGCCGAGCGCGAAGATGTTCTTCGACGAGAGCGCGGCGATCGCGTAGAGATCGCTTTGCGCGTTTTGCTGGATCTGGATGCTGTAATCGACCCACTTGCTGCCGTTCCAATGCTCGATCAGCTGCTGCGGGCCGTACTGCGTATTGCGGGAGCCGACTGCCCAGGCGCCGGCCGATCCGACGCCGGCGATCGCGTTGAACCGAGCCGGGATCCAATCGCTCATGACGACAGGCGACGTCGTCTTCCACTGCGTGCCGTCGAAGTGGAGCGCGATAGGCGATGCGGTGTTCGCGTCATTCGTGGTCGTCGCATAGCCGCCGGTCCAGACGTTGTTCTTGTTCTGCCCGGAAACCGAAAGCAACTGCGTCAGCGGCGCCGAGCCCGCGGCGAGCGACGTCCACGCCATACCATCCCAGTGATCGATGACGTCTTCATACGTGCCGCTTTCGACCGACGACGAATCGCCGACCGCCCAGACGTTTCCGACGTAGAACGCGATGACCGAGTTGAGTTCGTTCACGCCGTCGCCGAGGTTCGGCGTCTTGATCTGCTGCCACGTGCACGATGCGGCGAATGCCGGTTGCGCGATAGTCGATAGGATGAAGATGATTGCGACTGCGAGCGCACTCGAGCGCGACCTGAAAGACATCGAGGGGCCTCCGTGATCGTAGTCTAGCGCGGCGGCTGCGCGGTCGGCTAGGGACGAACGTCCCCGCCTGGGCGGAAGCGCTATCGGGGCCATCGAATCGTGACGCGCGATGACGTCTTTCGATACCATCGTGCCAATCGTTTCATTGCTCGTCGCCTTTGCTACCGTCGTGGTGACGGCGGTGCTCATGCAGCGCCAAGCGCGCGAAATGGCACATGAACGAAACGCACTCGCGATCCTCGAGGCGTTCGACAGGCTTACGGCACCCGAGCTTTTGCAGGCATTCGACCAGCTGACGACCGTCAACGAGCGCTATCCGACGGATGAAGAATTCTTAGCGCACTATCCCGGCTCGGCCGATGCGCGCGCGAACAATCTCGTCTCACAGCTCATGGAGACGATTGCGACCTTAGCGAGGCGCGAAGTGCTCGATGCCTCGCTCATCGTTGACGCGGCGGGTCACTTGATCCGGGCCCGATGGGCGGCGATCAAGCCGTTCGTCATGCGACGCCGCCGGCTCGAGAACAACGAGTACATCCTCGAGAACTTCGAGTGGCTCGCGAAGTACAGCACGTGGTGGAAGGACATCCCGCGTCCACCGCATCCGAACTACTCACCCGACCAGTTCTCGAAGTAAGCTGACCATAGCGGATGGAGCGGGTCGACCTTTATGGTCGACCGCAGACGACCTACCGTGTGAATCTCTGTAGCGGTCGAGCTTTAGATCGACCGGAGACGGGCTTGCGTTCCAAAGGCCGCGGCGGTCGACCATAAAGGTCGACCGCTCCTATTTTTCGAGGTTGAATCGATCGCGAGTTAGGCCGCGGCGGCGGCTTTCTTGATCGCTTCGGCGATCATCGCGTCTTGCGTCGCCGGATCTTTCCAGCGCGCTTGCGCGTCTTTCGAGAGCTGGTCGATCGGGTCGTAGTAGAGGAACCACTCACCGGGCTTCACGCTCGGGGCGCTGTAGACGGCGATGCCGTTCTCCCGGTCGTAGTGGTCGTACGAATGCAAATCGCGCTTTCCGCCGCCGCCCGGTGCGTCGCACAAGAAGAGCGGCGTGTTGTAGCCGGCGGTCGAACCGCGCACGAACTTCTCGATATCGATGGCGGATTGAATCGTCGTCCGCAGGTCCTCGACGCCCTTCACCATGTCGTGCATGTACACGTAGTACGGATGCACGTTGAGATAACCGAGGCGCTTGACGAGGAGCCGCATCGTCTCTTTGTCGTCGTTGACGCCGCGGATGAGCACGGATTGGTTACGCGTGAAGATGCCGCGTTCGAACAACATGCCCATCGCCTTCTCGGTGATCCACGTGATCTCGTTCGGGCTGTTGAAGTGCGTGTGGAGGACGACGTCCTTGCCCATCGACCGTCCTCGATCTACTACCGAAATCAACGCTTCCGTCCATGCGTGGTCGGTGAGGATCTTGCTCGGCAGAATCGCGGGGCCTTTCGTCGCGAAACGCATGCGACGGACGTTCGGGATGTCGAGGAGTGCGTCCCCGATGCGCTTGAGGCTCTTCGCCGGCAGCTGATACGTGTCGCCGCCCGAGATGACGATGTCCTGGAGTTCCGGCCGCGACGCGATGTAGTCGAACGCATCTTGCCAGCGCTTCGGATCGGTCGCGAGCTCGGCTTTTTCGACGACGTCGGTGTCGCCGCCGATCGCGTACGAGCGCGTGCAGAACCGGCAATACACCGGGCAGACGTTCGTCGGCAAGAAAAGCGCCTTATCGACGTAGCGGTGCGTCAGGCCCGGCAGCGGTGAATCCTCGAGCTCGTGCAGCGAGTCGAGCGAGAGCTTCGGGTGATCGGGCAAGAGGCGCGAAGCGAGCGGGATGAACTGAGTGCGGATCGGATCTTCGTACGGATTTGCCCAGTCGATGAGCGCCATCGCATACGGCGACACACGGACGTTCATCGGCGCGCGGTGGAAACCGGTGCGCAGGTCTTCGAGGAACTTCGCTGACACGAGGTCTTGGACGGCGTTTGCGAGCTCGTCGACGGTCTTCACCGAGTTGCGATATTGCCAGACGTGGTCGAGGAACGTGGCTTCGTCGACGTCCTTGTATGCCGGTATCTTCCGCCAGAACTCGCCTTGGAGGAGCTGCTGGTGCTCGAGCGTCGACGGATCGGCAGGCGGCTTCACATGCCGGTGCGGTTCGGGCGCGTGGATCTTCGAGACGTCGCTGATGGCCATGGTTTCCTCGTCGGTAGATGCGAACTGCGCGCGGGTCGGCTTAAGAACGGCCGACGGTGACGCTGCGGAGCCGCCGCGGTGCGGCGCTTTGGTGGTCGAGCGCGATGCCGCCGCGCTCGAACGGCGTCGACAGCACGATCGTCGTCTTCGTCCGGATCATGCCGGGGATCGCTTTCGCGCGCGCGAGAAATTCGTCGAGATGCTCGGTGTTTCGCGTGACGACCTTGAGGACGTACGTCTCCTCGCCGGCCACGCTATGGATCTCGCACACTTCGGGGAGCTTCGAAACGTTGTTCGTGAACTCGTCGTACCCGGTCTCGCTCGAGGTGTAGCAGCTGACGAAGGCGGTCAGCCCTCGTCCGAGCTGGCGTCCGTCGAGTTGTGCGCTGTAGCGGCGGATGAAGCCGCGCGCCTCGAGCCGCTTGACGCGATCGTGAACCGATGGCGCTTTGAGCCCGACGAGCGCGCCGAGCTCGGCATAGGTCGAGCGGGCGTTGCGCTGGAGCGCTTCGAGCAGTCCAATGTCGAGTTCGTCAAGAGCTGTGCGGTCGATCATAAGGCCAATTCCGATCTACGCTCACGATTTGTTCGGTGGCCTTACTATACCATGGAATGAACGTTAGGTTCAAGAGTGCTGAGGGCTAACCATATTCTCCCGGGACACGGGCTTTTTCGGCCAAGTAAGCCCGAGCGGCGGCTTTTCGAGTTTCGGCATCGGCCCGTCGTCGTAGATCTGCGACAGCCCAAAGGCTTCGATGATGTCGAGGCCGCGCCGGAGCTGGACCGCCGAGACGGATGCCTGCCACGCCGCGGTGACCCGCGAGGAGCCAGATGCCCAAGCGGTCGTCAGCGTCGACTTGGAAAGAGTCGTGTGCGACGGCTTCTTCACGAAGTCAGCGACGCGCCGGTCGAACGGCCTGCCGATGTGCGCGAAAATCTCGGGCAGAACGGCAAGCGGCCGCGCAGCGAGTTGCTCGTAGAACACGACGCCGAGTTCGCCCGGCGCGAATTGCGACAAAGGGATGCCGATCTCGACACACCATGCGGCGACGTGTCGTTCGAATGGCGTAGCGCAGCGCCGCATGATATCGGCGAATGGCGCTAAGTAGTCTTCGACGAGCTCCGGCTGCGCCAGGAATTGCGTTTCGAGATCGACGTCCGCACCTGTCTTCGCGCGCGATGCGGCGATGGCGAACGGATGCCGGACGATGAGGACGAGCGGCATGCCGGGGAACTGATGGTACATCCAGCGGAGGAACAAGTTCACGCGGACGTCTTTGATGATGCGCCGCGCGCAGATGACCTTGCGGTTGTGCTGGTCGACGAACCACTCGCGGACGAGACCCGTGACGATCGCGCGAGCCGGCGCGAGGTAGATCCGGCGGACGTCCTCCGGACGAAGATACGTGTGGTCGCTGAAGTTGACGGACATGGCGACGCGCATCGGATCGAACGGTTCGAACATGAAGCGGCTGTCATTGCGAAAGTTGAGCAGCTGGGCGAGCCAAGTCGTGCCGCTGCGACCCATGCCGGCGATGAACGTCGCGCGCCGATGATCGTTGTCGTGGTCGATGTAGTACCTGACTTGGATGTTGCGGATCGCAGGCCCGAAAAGCATGCCCCGCTACTACTATGGGAACAGAGCGGTCGACCTTGTAGCCGACCGCTCGGCCTCGCTCAAAGCGAGTCGATCACTGCACGACGACCTTCGCAACCATGCCGAGGCTGTCGTGAACGAGGCAGTAGTACGTAAACGTGCCCTTTACCGCGAATGTCAGGCTGAAGCTCTGACCGGGAAAGAGCGGACCCGAGTTCACCAGATGGCTACCATCGTAGACGTTGCCACCCGACGGCGGCGCAAAGGGGTTCTTGCCCGGAGGCGGCGTGTGACCCGGTTTTGGAAAAGTCACCGTATGGGCTTCGTTGCTCGTCTCATTCACCCAGGTCAGCGTCGTTCCGACCGGGATCTTGACGGTGTCTTCGAGTGTGTCGGAATCCAAGAACCGCAAAACCGTTGGGAATGCTTGCGGCCCACTGCTGAGACCGGGGGCGATGCCCGCTGCTAGCGACGTTCCACCGAAGGTGAACGGGAACTCATCGAGCGAGCCGATCGCGCCGTCGAGCTCGTGACGAGCCGAGATCGCGCCTTGTTGGTCGTAGAAGCTCTGCGTGTGCGGGTAGACTGCGCCCTTATTTTGCACCACGACGACGCCGGCCATCTTCGGTCCGTGAAAGAGGCATTGGTACGGATACGTCCCCGGCTTTGTGAACTTCAGTGTGTAGGACTGCCCTGGGATCATCAGCCCGGAACTGGTATAGATGCTTCCGTCATAGGTATTGCCGCCGTAGGGGTTATTGATCGGCTTGAGCGGCTGCTGCAGATTCGCGAAGAACGTCACCGTGTGCTCGTTGCCGCCCACTGTCCACGTGATCGAATCACCCTGGTCGATCGTGATCGCGTTGTCGAAGAAGTTTAGCGCTTGGAAAGCTTGTTCATGTAAGTTGGCCCCTGCCGTCACCTGCCAATTTTGGCCTGTGTCGGGACCGCTCGATTTGCTTGGCGGCATGAGCGCAGGGGATATTCCGGCGGGATTCATCGGCGCGCTCCCACCACCGCCGCAAGCGGTGAGACCTGCGGCGAGAAGCGTAGAGGCGCAAAGGCAAAAAACTCGACTGCTCATTGTGAGTTAACCTCCAAGTCCGCAGCATTGCAGGTTATAGATGACAACGAGCCGGTCGGGCTAGGCTCATGCTAGCCCTGACACGAGCCAACTTCAATAGGCACTTCTACCCTAGACTAACTCGCTAGGCCCGAGTGAGCCTGGTCACACCTCCCCGCATGTCGTAATAGATGGCGGCCCGTCCATGGTCATATGGCCGAGGATAATCAGATATTGCCGTGAGCAAGACTCAATCGTTCGCCGACCCATTGCTGAAGCTCGTCAGAGCCGTCACTTCGTCGACGTCGCCGTCGACGCGCCAGCCGCGCCGGGCACCGCGCCTGCCGGTCAAGGTGACCGCACAGCTTCACGTCGCCAAACAGCAGCCCGTCGCGGTGATGCTTAAGAACATCTCGGTCGGCGGCGCGAGCATGACCAGTCACGTCCGGCTGCGCGTCAACGATCGCGTCTCGCTCAAGGTCCAGCTCTCAGCGGACCTCCGTGTCGATATCTCCGCCCGCGTCGTCCATACCGGCGCCCGGAACAACGACTTCAAATGTCAGTATGGGCTCAAGTTCGTCAACCTGTCGCAACATGATTACGACAAGCTCGTGAGCTTCATCCACGATCCGAAGAACGGCTGGCA
>DASQJC010000454.1:0-6667 GCA_035631255.1 Candidatus Eremiobacteraceae bacterium
TCCCCACTCGGTGACGTGCGTGCTCTCGTTCGACACCTTCGGCGGTGCGGCTAACGACGTGGCTCCTGACCGCACGGCGTTCCCGCACCGGGGCATGAGCTACTTGCTCCAATGTCAGACGTACTGGGGACTTCCGGACGCTGCGGGGCCGGCATTCGACTGGGTTCGAAATGCCTTCGCGATTTTAGATCCCCACACGGCGCAAAGAAGCTATCGCAACTATGCCGATCTCGACCTGAAGGATTGGCAGCGACGCTACTTCGCGGACAATTATCCGAGACTTCAGACGATCAAGAGATCGCTCGACCCGCACGACGTATTCCGGCATCCGCAAAGCATCGAATTGCCGGCAAGCTAATCGATGTCGTGCTCTAAAGACCCATCGCCTGACCGAACGCCTGCGACCACTCGCCCGGATTCGCGGTGCCTCCGGGCAGCGCATTGAAATACTCCCAAGCGAACACGCCACCGAAAGTCGGGTACGTCCCGACGAGTGAGGTTACCGTGTTCTCCACGGTACTCATCGCGACAAAGCCGCTGCTGTCGAACGGGTTCGCGATCATGCCTGCGACGACGACGTCCGGCGGATAGCCGTAGTTGATGACGTTCGTGTAGTCCGTCGGGTTGCCGAGCGTGCCGAACCCGCTATAGAACTGCGTGTCGAACCACGCGATATCCGGACCGACTTTGCTCGAGTAGAGCGCGGGGTAGCTGAAGCCCGATAGGTTCGCGCCGTTCGTCAGCGCCGACGAGACCGGCGCGAGCGTGATGTAGAACGACGAGCCGAAATCCGTGTGCAGCTTGTTGATGAGGCGCTCGATCTGCGGCAGCGTGACGTTCTCTTCGACGTCGAGGTCGATGCCGTTCAGCCGATAGTGTTTGAGCGTCTGCCGCAAGATCGGATAGAAGGTCGTCCAGTGCGCGAAGAGGTCCGCGTACGACCCTTGCGCCGCACCACCGAGCATCATGCGCGTCGTGATGCCGAGATGCTGCAACCGATGAACCTGCGGCCACATGACGTCGAACATCGGATCGCTCGGCACGTTATCGTTGAGATGGATGTACGGCTGATTGTTCGAGTCGTAGCCGAGATGAAACGCGGCGATGATGAGATCGGTTGTGTACGGCAAGCCCGTGTTCGGATTCTTCGTCTTCCAGACCGGTGCCAGCGACACATAGACGCCGTTGTTGTACTGCGTCTGGTAGTAGTAGATGATGCGCTTCGACGTCGCGACCGGTCCGACGCGCGGAGCAGCAACTCCAGAATGAGATTGCACGATTGGCGCGACGGCCGATCCCGAGCACGCGCTGAATGCGGCGGTGCATGCGAGTAATGACAAAACGATCAGAAAGCGTTTCATGGCTGGGCGGTTCTCGACCATCTCGCGGTTTCCCGCGAGCTCCTCAGTCTAACGATAATTGGAAGGATCTACCCGAACGTCATATGCACGACCGTCTGGGGGGCGCAGTTTTCGCTCGCCGATACGTTTAAACGAAAGTAATCGGCCGGGCTCGGCCGCTAGAGAAAGGCTGGCTTATGCGTAGGATCGGATCGGTCGTGTTCGTAGTCGTTTCAGCCTTGGCCCTATGCGCCATCGTGGTCGCCTGCTCGGGTAGGTCGACGGCCTCGTCGTCGTCATCTCCGGCGGTCGCGATGTCGAAACCGTCTTCGAGACCGGCGCTCGCCTATTCACCCGCAGCCAATGGACGCGCGATCTTCGACACCGGGAAAGACCTCGATGGCGTCAAGATCGTCGCACAACCCGCGCCGGCATTCAATAGCTGCGAAGCTTGCCATCGCGCGAACGGGTCGGGCGGCCGCCACTTCTCCGACGGCGCGATCAGCGCCGACCTTCGACACCGAGCGCTCGTGATGGAGCAAGCGCACCCGTACGATCTCGCGCTTATCGAACGCGCGATCTCGACCGGCATCGACAACGAAGGCAAGCCGCTCGACAAGGTAATGCCGCACTGGCGGATGTCGGAGCGCGACCTGCACGACGTCGCGCAATACGTGCTAGACGATCTGAAGTGATCGTCGCGAGGCGCTAGAGCGCGGGCTGGGTGCGGAGTGACGCGATCACCGATCGCGCTTCGCTGAGTTCGCGCGCGAGCCGGTCGGCCTCGGCCATCGCTGCTTGCGCTTCGAGATGATCGTACGTCGACGCGGCGGCATTTGCGAGCCGCTCGAGCAGCGCGATCTCGACGGGGTCGAAATCCTCGCCCCCGACGTGCGATCCGAAGAGCACGAAACCATCAAGGTCGTGGCGCACGAACAGCGGTACCGCGATCGCGGGAGAGCTTTGTCCATCCGGTAGGTGCGCGCCAGGTCGTCGGACGTCGCGAAGCCGGATGAGTCCGCGCTCGCCCTGAAGGTTTTGGACGAGAGAATCATTCGCGGCGACGACGTTGGTCGAATCGCCATCCCAACCGATCGCGCGCGCTCGCTCGAACGAGCCGTCTCGCGCGCGATGGAAGACGGCCGCCGACGTGAGACCCAGCGCATCGACAGGCTCGTCGGTCAACGTCTCGTCGATCGCGCTCGCCTGCGTCACGTGATGGATTCCGGCGGTCGCGCGAGCGAGGCGCACTTCGGCGAGATGACGGCGTCTGAACAAGAGCCGATCGATGAATCGATCGATGAGCCGGTGCATCGCGTTGATGCCGAACCCCATGCCGAGCGCGGCAACGATCTCGGCGACCGCGGCGATCTGCTGTTGCGCGAGGAATCGCGAAAAGAACCAGTCGACGAGCGCGAAGACGCCGATGACGATCGTCGTGATCACTCCGTACACAAGGGCGCGGCTCATGACGAAGTTGACGTCGAGTACGCGATGTTTGAGCACGGCGTAAGCGACCGTGATCGGGATGATGATCTGCGTCGCCGAGAGGACGTCGATCGTCCATCCTGCATTGGACCACGACGTCGGCCATCCGCCGCCTGGGAATAAGCTCGAGATCGCCTCGTAACCGTACGCCAAGTAGAAGATGCCGAGACCTGCCGTCACCCACTTGAGCCGCTGGCGATCGCCCATCCGGAGATGGACGAACGCGTCGACGATGCAAAGAAATCCGAGCGTCAATGCGATGATCACCGGAATCGGAGAAACGACCCAGTATGCGCTCGTGAACGTCGAGACGACGTTTGGGACTACACTCGTAAACACGAGAATAACCGTGCTCGGTACGATAGCCTTATCGACGAATACACGCCAACCGGTGGGCCGATCCTGTGGAAAGCGCGATGCGAACATCATCAGCCCGATCGGCGCGCACGTGGCGAATACGCTGCTGAGCAGGAGCTCGTGCACTGCGAATACCCGGATCGGCTCCCACTCGTACCATAGCGATGAGCCGTTGACGCTCCCCAGAGCGTACAGATAGAATCCCCAGAACATCTTGCTCGGCCGTCGAAGCAGCAATAGCGCCGCGATGATGACAAATAGCGTGGCGCTCGTGCGCTTGACGACCGTGAGCGCCAAGCCTCCCGGATTGGGCGGAGCGACCACCGACACGACCATATGACGACCGTCGCGGATGATCGGTATCGATATCGAAGCACCTGGTTCGAAAAAATACTCGCCGTTGAGCGCGATTTTTTGCGCAATACCGCATGCCGCCCAATCGATGACGTCGCCGACGCGCACAGGGACCCCACTAGAATAGACCGCGTTGACGTGGTTGTTCACGTCGGTACTGAACGGCAGCCCGACAGTGTCGGTGACAAGCAAGTTCGGCAGCGTCGAACCGAGGACGAACGTCGCGAGCGCGATGACTACGACGGTTCGCGCGACGGAGCGACCGCTCGGTGTTCTCTGTGACTCGTCCGGCATAATGAGCCTCGACCACAATGACAGCACACGGCGAGTCTATTGCCCGCCGCGGATTTATGAACGCAAGATTCACGCGGCCACCGAGTGCTTCCTTGCTCGCCGTCGCACGCCCGGACATCAAGCGACCGTGCTCCTGTCTGCGCACGAAGCATTGCCCCATTCCGTTATCGAAAGCGTCCGCTCGAAAAGGGCGGGGCATTCCTTCGAAAGGTGGTGCACGTCAATGGTGCATTTCCGAATCTTGCCGACGGCAGCAGCGGTGATCGCTGTGTTCGCGACGACTGCGTTCGCTTCGGCGGGTCCGCCGACTGACACAGGAAGCGTGCGGCCAGTGTCGCCCGTTCAGCACTCGGCGATTATCGCCCGACATCCGATCGTGGTCGCTGCGAGACGTCCGGTGACGCCGGTCGCGGTGGCGCCGCGTCCGGTCGTGCGACGCATCCCGCAGAACGTGCCGGATAACGTATTGTTCGCACGCATCAGCCGGATCCGCCGCGAGAACTGCGCGTTGGTCATGCACGAGCAACCCGACATCGCTCCGTCGATTCTCACGGGCATCATCGATCAGCGCCGGGCCGACTGCATGCGTCAGCAATTCAATCCGGTGCCCTTCAACCCGGGATTCCGGCGCGATGCAGACGATCGTCGCGATGCGGATGACCGGCGTTTCATCGCAGCGCGGCGAGACGACCGGCGTGACGATCGACAGATCAGTCGCGCGCGGTTCGACGGCGACGACCGGCGCGTGAGTGCCGCTCGTTTCGACGACCGTCGTGATGACCGGCAGGTCAGCCGGGTCCGTCTTGACGATCGGCGGGACGACCGGCAGATCAGCCGGTTCCGCGCAGTGAGCAGGGAGACGTCCGAACGTCACTCCGCGGCGAGTCGCGAGAGTCGCTCGATGGGGCGTCCGCGACCGTAACGATAAAGGTCGAGTGCCAGAAGAAGAGGTGCGTCCGATGGGCGCGCCTCTTTCGATCTGTAGTAGGCCGAGCGAAGCTCGGCTCTTTAGCCGGCGCGTCACCGATGCACGAGGTGTACTCGAGCCCACTCCGTCACCGTCTGGAGTATCTGCGGCGACGTGATGAACGCGGGCAGCGTCGCCCATCCCGTGTCGACGCCGGCGACGTCTGGCAACATCGCGTGGCTGACGTTGGGGAAGAATCGCACCGTGACGTCTGGATCGCCGTTCGATCGCATCGCGCTGGCCAACCGTTCCGCCGATCTTACCGGTACGTCGAGATCGGTGCTGCCTTGGATGATGAGCGCCGGGCATCTCACGCGGCGTGCGTACGAAATCGGATCGATGCTCATGAAAGAACTCTCGTGCGCGTCGAGAGGCTCAGCCAGTTGTTTTTCAACTTCGCGCTCCCGATCGGCCGGCGCAATGGTCGGATCGGCGTCGACGCGCGCTTCCGTCTGGTAACGCGCGAGATCGTTTCCGCTCACGCCTGGGCCGGCGAGCGTGACGATCGCGGCGATAGACGGATCATCGGCGGCGACCATCGGCGCGATCAACCCGCCTTCGCTATACCCGACGAGCATGATGCGTTTCGGATCGATATTTGGTTGCGATGCGAGCCAGTCGACCTCGGTTCGGACATCGGCGGCCTTAGCCGGCGTCGTCCACGTCTTGCTATCGCCCGTCGACTCGCCGATGCCGCGATCGTCGACGCGCAAGACGGCGAATCCGGCGCGCGTCAGCGCGTCGGCGATATCGCGCAAGGGCATCCATGGAGGTTGGCCGTTGTTGCGCTCGCCCGATGACAACCCGGTGATCAGAACGGCAGCGGGCGCGAGCTTTGCATGCGGAGGGCGTGTGAGCGTACCGGCGAGTGTCGCGCCGCCGTGCGCCGGGATCTTTGCCGACGCAACGGTATACGCGCGATCCGGCGGCGCTGCATACGGTGCCCACATCGGATAGCTAGCAGGCGAAAACGATGAGCGGCGTTCGATCGTGACGCCGAACGCGGGCAGGCTCGCAGAGATGACGCAACTCCGGTCATCGGTGAGCACGAGATACGTCTTGGAATGATACGAGACCGTCCAGTCGGCCGGATCGATGCGCACAACGGAGACCTTGCCGGACGCTGAGCTGAAGAGCGAACGGGCTGGAACGTCGACGCTCGACCCGCCGATCACGATCGCGCGGTCGAGCGCCTGCTGGATCGAGCTCGGGATCATGTCGGACCAATAGATCATCCCTGGGTCGAACGAGTGGGTGATCGTTTTCGAAGGCGGTGAGCCGGCCATCGTCAGCGTCGTCGACGAGCTCGATGTCGAGGCGTCATCACGCAATGCGATCGTAGAATCGATGATAGCCGACTGAGTCAGTTCGCTGCGCGTGTGAACGCTTTTAGACGTCGCTTCGACCCATTCGACGCCGGCGATCCGACCCTGCTCGTAGGTGACGTAGGCGGCACGCGGACACGGCGCCGCCAAAGCGATTCCGTTCAAAGTCATTCCGGCGATGAACGTGGCGATAAAATACTTCATTCCGGTCGAATCCTTGCGCGTCCGCGCTGATGGACGGGAGCGAATGCGAGCGTGAGCCCGAAGAGCCTGCCTTCATCCTTGGGCCGCGACACGTCGTTCACCAATCGCTTGATGAGCTCGACGACCTCGCGCAGCTGCGAATCGGTGAGCCAGCCGGTCGTACGCAGCGCCCATACCTCTCTGCTCGCCCCGGTCGTGACGACGTTTCGCTCGGTCAAGGCGCGCTTGTAGTCGCGGATGCCCATACGCATGGCAGACGATACGATCGCCGTCGCAGCGCGATCGCGCGACGCCGAACGCGGCTCAAGGCGGACTTCGATCTGAGGCGCGATCGCTCG
>DASQJC010000455.1:0-5119 GCA_035631255.1 Candidatus Eremiobacteraceae bacterium
ATGGTGCGATCGAGCCTGACTACGCGATCACGTCGCTCGATCAGATCGTCGAACTCGTCGCATCGTGAGACCGCGGCGGTCGACCATGAAGGTCGACCGCTCCTTATCTAGCCGAGCTTCGCTCGGCCTACTACATTTCCAAATGTCAGATGCGGGCGAGGGCGGCGCGAGCGTCGGCGTCGTGCGGATCGATCGCAAGTGCGGCGCGCAGGTAATGCGCCGCTTCGTTCGTGCGTCCTTGACGGTAGCGCGCGATGCCAAGACCGGTCAGCACCGAGACGTCGCGCGGCGACTTGGCGAGCGCCGCCCCGAAACGCGACAACGCTTCGTCGAGATCGCCCTCGCGCAGCGCGCAGTAGCCAAGTCCGGTGAGCGCGCCCTCGGAGCCCGGCGACAGCCGCATCGACGATGCGAAGTCGTCGCGTGCCTGATGGATGTCGCCGAGCCGATAGTCCGCCCAGCCTGATAGGATCTGCGACGCTTCGCTCTTGTCGACGACGTCGAACAAGTAGCGGAGCGTCAGATCGAAGTCGCCGGCTTCATACGCGGCTTGCGCGTGCGCGACAAGATCGGCGTCCGCCGTGTGTTCTCCACGACGCGGCGTGACGACGGAACCCGTCGTCCTCACGCGCGAAAGGTGCGCCTCCACGGCGGCCACTCGGTGCAGGCCGAGATAGGAATGCAGGTAGACGCGGCCTCGTGCGGTCGCGATCGCGTGCGCCGCAGCGCGCGCCTGCGCATCGTAATCTTTTCCGAAACGCTGATCGAAGATGCTGCCCATCGGAAAGTCGCGCAGGGTCAATCCGTTGTCCGCGGCTAGCGATGCTTCGCGCTCGAGAAGCACGCGCTCGTATGGAAGTCTCGGATCGAGGAGGCTCACGATCGTCGTGACGCCGTTGCGTTTGAGGACAGCGAAGTCATCGACTTTCGGGTAGGGCCCGACGATCAGCTGAGCATCGCGGACAGTGATGGGAGCGCTCAAGTAGGCCGTGACCGGGTTGCCTGGGCTGACGAGGATCCAGAACACTAGGCCTGTGACGGCGAGTACCCACGCGGCGACGACGATGACCCGGCGTCTGAGCATCGCGATTTGGAGCGCCGTGAGCCGCATAAGGATGTTATCGGTGCATAATGTGTTCCGATTAGCGGAACCTAACGACGATTCGGAACCTGTTTCTTCTATCTTATAGGATGAAGATTCAAGGCGAGCGACCCCGCTCTAAACTGTGCTTGACGCCACTTCGTACCGTTTGGTAGAATACGAAGGTTCCGCGGGTGTCGGTCTCCGGTACCCGTATATTTAGGCCGAGTTCGCGCGCCTCCGGGTGCCGACGACGACCTCGACCTCGGGAGGTAAGCGACCCACCCAACACCATTCGTGAGGCGGGAATCCCCGAGGAAGAGGCAGCGGCCGACAAGCTACTGTCTCCTTTCTTTTACGACACGATCTGCACGATCGGAAGAGGGGTCCTAAGGTTGCCGACGATCAGTCAGTTGGTGCGCAAAGGGCGCGAGAAGGTCAAGAAAAAGTCGAAGTCGCCGGCGTTCTTGGTCTCGCTCACCGGCGCCAAGCCCGGTCATCCGGATCTTCCGCAGCGTTCGCAAACGATCAAGAAAGGCAACCCGCAACGGCGCGGCGTCTGCACGCAAGTGAAGACGATCACGCCGAAAAAGCCGAACTCCGCGCTTCGCAAAGTCGCGCGCGTCCGGCTCACGAACGGCATCGAGGTGACGGCCTACATCCCCGGGATCGGCCATAACCTCCAAGAGCACTCGGTCGTCCTCATCAGAGGCGGCCGTGTGAAAGACCTGCCGGGCATCCGCTACCACATCGTGCGCGGCACGCTCGACACGCAGGGAGTCCAGAACAGAAAGCAATCGCGCTCGAAGTACGGCGCGAAGCGGCCGAAAGCGTAACACATGCCGAGAAAAGGTCCTGCGCCTAAGCGCCAAGTGCTGCCCGATCCGCGCTTCAACTCGCGGACGATCGCGCGCTTCGTCAACAAGCTCATGCTGCGCGGCAAGAAGAGCACCGCGGAGCAGATCACGTACGGTGCGTTCGACATCCTGAAGACGAAGACGGGCAAAGACCCGATGGAAGTCTTCACGCAGGCGCTCAACAACGCGATGCCGCTCGTCGAAGTCCGCCCGCGCAGAGTCGGCGGCGCGACGTATCAAGTTCCGATGGAAGTGCGCCCCGATCGCCGGCAAGCGATGGGCATGCGCTGGCTCATCGGCTTCGCGCGTTCGCGTCCGGGCCGCACGATGCAAGAACGTCTCGCGGCCGAACTGCTCGACGCGGCGAACAACCAAGGTGCCTCGGTGAAGAAGCGCGAGGACACGCACAGGATGGCTGAGGCCAACAAGGCCTTCGCGCACTATAGATGGTGAAATCAGGTCAGGCCGTCGTCGCAGAGCGCGACAAGAAGACGGCGCACACGCGAGAGTTCACGCTGGCGAATACCCGCAACATCGGGATCGCGGCTCATATCGACGCGGGCAAGACGACCGCGACGGAGCGCATCCTTTTCTATACGGGTCGCACGCACAAGCTCGGCGAGGTCCACGAAGGCGCTGCCACGATGGACTGGATGGAGCAAGAGCAGGAGCGCGGCATCACGATCACGTCTGCCGCGACGACGTGCGTTTGGCGCGACACGCGCATCAACATTATTGATACGCCCGGCCACGTGGACTTCACGGTCGAAGTCGAGCGCTCCATGCGCGTGCTCGACGGCCTCGTCGCGCTCTTCGACTCGGTCGCCGCGGTGCAGCCGCAGAGCGAGACCGTCTGGCGCCAGGCGAACAAGTATCACGTGCCGCGCATCATCTTCATTAACAAGATGGATCGCACCGGCGCCGACTTCTACAACGCCGTGACGAAGATCCGCGAGCGCCTCGGCGCACGCGCGATGCCGATCCAACTGCCGATCGGCCAAGAAGATCAATTCAAAGGCGTCGTCGACCTCATCGACGAGACCGCGATCGTCTACACCGACGACCTCGGCAAGACGATGGAAGAGGCGACGATCCCGGCGGACATGGTCGACGACGTAGCGCGCTATCGGGCCGAACTCGTCGAGGCGGTCGCCGAGACCGACGAGCATCTCACCGAGAAGTTCATCGAAGGCAAGCACATCAGCCCGGAAGAGCTGCGCAAAGCGTTGCGCATCGCGACGGTCAAGGCGACCGTGCTCCCGGTCTTGTGCGGCTCGGCTTTCAAGAACAAGGGCATCCAGCCGCTGCTCGACGCGATCGTCGACTACTTGCCGTCGCCCGTCGACCTGCCCGACGTCGAAGGCATCGACCCGGATCACCCGGATAAGACGCTATCGCGCAAGCCGTCGGACACAGAGCATTTCTCGGCGCTCGCGTTCAAGATCATGACGGACCCGTACGTCGGCAAGCTGACGTTCTTCCGGACGTACTCCGGCACGCTCAAGTCGGGTTCGTACGTCTACAACTCGACGAAGGGCCACCGCGAACGCATCGGCCGCATTTTGCGGATGCATGCGAACCATCGCGAAGACGTCGACGCCGTCGAAGCGGGTGACATCGCGGCGGCCGTCGGTTTGAAGAACACGACGACCGGCGACACGCTCTGCGACGAGAAGCATCCGATCGTGCTCGAGAACATCACGTTCCCGGAGCCGGTCATCAGCCAGGCGATCGAACCGAAGACGAAGGCCGATCAAGAGAAGCTCGGCCAGTCGCTGCAAAAGCTCGCCGAGGAAGATCCGACGTTCCGGATGTTCACCGACGAAGAGACCGGTCAGACGATCATCTCGGGCATGGGCGAACTACATCTCGAGATCATCGTCGATCGCATGCTGCGCGAGTTCAAGGTCGCAGCGAATGTCGGCAAACCGCAGGTCGCCTACAAAGAAGCGATCACGAAGGAAGTCGAAAAGCAGGGCCGCTTCGTCCGCCAGAGCGGCGGCCGCGGCCAATACGGCGACTGCTGGATCCGCCTCGTGCCGCTCGAGGCCGGTTCGGGCGTGCTCTTCGAGAACAAGATCGTTGGCGGGTCGATCCCGCGCGAATACGTTCCGGCGGTCGAGGCCGGTATCCGGGAAGCGGCGTCGGCTGGAACGCTCGCCGGCTATCCGGTGCTCGACTTCAAAGCGGTCGTCTTCGACGGCTCGTATCACGAAGTCGATTCGAACGAAATGGCGTTCAAGATCGCCGGCTCGATGGCGTTCAAAGAAGCGAATCGTGCCGCCGGCCCCATCATCAAGGAGCCGATCATGGCGGTCGAGGTCATCGTGCCGCGCGACTTCATGGGCGACGTCATCGGCGATCTCGCGGCGCGCCGCGGCAAGGTGCACAATCACGAACAAGAGCCGGGCGGCGCGGTGAAGATCACCGCCGACGTGCCGCTCTCGGAGATGTTCGGCTACGCGACGGATCTGCGCAGCCGCACGCAAGGACGCGCGACGTACACCATGGAGTTCTCGAAGTACGAGCAAGTGCCCAAGAGCATCCAAGAAGAGATCATCGCAAAGAATACCGGAAAGTCGGCATCGTAAGTCGACGCGACGCGTAGGATTAGGAGCGGTCGAGATTCATCTCGACCGGCACTACGGAACCGAACGACGGAGAGATTAGGGAATGGCAAAGGCGAAATTCGAGCGGACGAAGCCGCACGTGAACATCGGCACGATCGGTCACGTCGACCACGGCAAGACGACCTTGACGGCAGCGATCACGAAAGTGCTCGCGGCGTCAGGGACCGGCACGAAGCCGTTGATCGTCGACCAGATCGACAACGCGCCTGAAGAGAAGGAGCGTGGGATCACGATTTCGCTGTACCATGCCGAGTACGAGACGAAGAACCGGCACTACAGCCACGTCGACGCGCCCGGTCATGCGGACTACATCAAGAACATGATCACCGGTGCGGCGCAGATGGACGGTGCGATCCTCGTCGTCTCGGCAGCGGACGGCCCGATGCCGCAGACGCGCGAGCACATTCTTTTAGCGCGCCAGGTCGGCGTGCCGTACCTCGTCGTGTTCTTGAACAAGATCGACATGGACGACGACCCCGAGCTTATCGACTTGGTCGAGATGGAAGTCCGTGAACTGCTGAGCACGTACAAGTTCCCCGGCGATGAGATCC
>DASQJC010000456.1:0-2293 GCA_035631255.1 Candidatus Eremiobacteraceae bacterium
GCTCAGATGCCGTGCGATCAAGCTTCTCTCGGTTCCGAGCGACGATCGTGAGATCCCAACCGTCCGCTGCGAACACGCGCGCAAGCTCGAGTCCGATGCCCTCGGTCGCGCCCGTGATGAGCGCCGTGCTCAAGTGCGCGACTCGGAGAAGACCGCTTGGATACGCTCGTTCACGGCCTCGGGTTTTTCCGCGTGCGCCATGTGGCCAGCGCCGTCGATGACCGCGAGTTCGCTGCCCGCGATCTGGTCGTGCAGGTAGGCGGAATATTTCTGCGGCGTCATCTTGTCTTCGGCGCCGACGACGATGAGCGTCCGCGCGCGTATCGACGCGACGCGCTCCATCGCGTCGAACTCGTCGCAATTCTGATAGTCGCGCCGAGTCGATTGCGGACCGACGAGTTGATGCCAGCTGCGAACCCGCGCTCGCAGCGACGGATCGGCGCCGGCAGAGAGCGAGAAGCCGACGAGGTCGTCGATGCAGTCGGGCCAGCGAGTGTCGATCATCTCGAAGATCATCGGAGCGACTTTCAGGCGCGCGCCGGTACCGATGAGGACCAGTCCGGCGGTCTGCTCAGGGTAGCGAAGCGCGAACTCGATCGCTATGGCGCCGCCAAGAGAGTTGCCGCCGACTATGGCTCGGTCCACACGCTTCCAGTGCAAGTATTTCGCAAGCCACGCCGCGCAGTCGCCCACCGATCCAAGCGCTTCGCCTTCAGGATGCCCAGGCAGCGACACCGCATCACACCCGAATGCCGCGACTTGCGCATCGAAGCTTTCATGTATGTGGCCCGATCCGTGGACGAGAACCAAGGGGATCACGCGGCGACGCATTCGGTCAGTCACAGTGCGAGCCTCTCGCGGGAATCGCACGTACGTTCGATGAAGCGGCCGGCAGATATGCTTTGGCCGACACCGCTCAGTGGCGCGCCTCTTACGCGTCATCCGTATCCGCCCGTACATCCGGCGCCGCAGCTTCCGACAGCGCTCGATCTCGGTGAAGAACTCGAACGGCAGCGCCGGCTCGCCGCGACCGACCTCTGGTCATGCACGTTCGCGGTCGTCGATATCGAGACGACCGGCAGCGTCCCCGGCAGCGACGGCGTCACGGAGATCGCGATCGTCGGCGTCGAGGAAGGGCGCATCGTCCGTGCGTGGCGGTCGTTCGTCAATCCGTGCGCGCCGATCCCGGCGTTCATCACGCAGCTCACCGGCATCTCCGACGAGATGGTCGCAGACGCACCGCCGATCCGCGAGCTGCTCTCGAAAATCGTCGAGACGATCGGTGACGGCGTACTCGTCGGTCACAACGTGCGCTTCGATGCCGGCTTCATCGACTTCGAACTGCGGCGCAACGGGCATGCGGCGCTGTCGAACCCGAAAGTCGATACGCTTGCGCTCGCGCGAAGGACGATCGTCGAGGTCGCGAACTACAAGCTCGGCACGCTGACCAGAGAGCTCGGGTTCGACGTCGAGCGGCATCATCGCGCGCTGGCCGACGCACGGGCCACCGCGGAACTGCTCGTCCACTGCATCAAGAAACTCGAAGATAACGGCGTCTTCACGTACGGTGCGTTGCTCGAGTTCTTGCGACATCGAACCGCGCGCAAGCGACAGGCGCCGAAACGGCTCGGCAGCGTCACACAGCTTCCCGTGTGGACGTCGATACTACGCCACGAACTGGCCGAGGTCCCGACGAAGCCCGGTGTCTATCTTCTTAAAGACGCTGGCGGTACGGTCGTGTACGTCGGGAAGTCACGCAGCTTGCGGCAGAGATTACGAACATATGCGAGCGGGGCGAAGCCGGCGACGGCAAAAGTGCGGGCGCTGCGCGGTGTCGTCGCGTCGTTCGACTATCTCGTCACGGGATCAGAGCTCGAGGCGCTGTTGCTCGAGGCCGAACTGGTCCGTGCGCACGATCCGCCGTTCAACGACAAACTGCGGGATTTCCGCGAGTTCGCTTTCGTCAAAGTCGAGTCGGGGGCGTATGCGCGCCTGCTGACGACGACGCGGTTGGTGGCAGATGGAGCGCGGTACTACGGGCCGTATCGCAACGCGCCCTCAGCGCGCGCAGCGGTCGAGGCGCTTCAGGACGCGCTCGGACTGCGGTCGACCGATGCGCCCGATGGTTACGAAGCGCCGTTACCTGCCGCGCAACACGCGGCGCTCGTCGACGACGCGATCGCTTTCATCGAGGGTGAGGCGGACGAAGTGATGCTTGCTGTCGCTCGCAGGCGCGACGAGGCCGCGGCGCGCAATCGGCCGGATGTCTCGGAGCGAGAGGATCGACGGCTCG
>DASQJC010000457.1:0-4095 GCA_035631255.1 Candidatus Eremiobacteraceae bacterium
TCATCACATCCGAATGCGCTATCCGACAGGCTGGACCTCAAAGTCGGGCCGCATTGGGCCAAGTCAATCGTCGTCGATCCGGTGACCGCACAACCCGTGGAGCGCGGAACCGAGGGTCTCATCCACATCTTCGATCTTAGCAATCGCGGATCGGTATGCGCTCTCCTCACCGGCGACCTCGGCGTCGAACGCGAAGGCGGGTTCGTCCTGCTCGGGCGTTCGCCCGGTGCGCCGCCCAAAGGGTGCAGCATCGACGCCGACGACCTTCTGACGCGCGGCCGTGGTTGACACGTCGCTGCGCGCCGAGCTCATCGCGCGCGGAGCGGCGCAATGGCGCGACCCGCAGTCGCGCGTCCGCGAACGGGCTCGCGCCGCACTGCATGATTCCGCATGGTCGGCGCAAGTCATCGAATCGGCGTTAGACGACGTGCTCTTCGATCTCGACGAAGAGCGTGCGAGAATGCTTGCTGTAGAGAGCGCGAACGTTGACGCTCGCCCGATCCTGGTCGTCCTCCCCGGCAATATCATCGGTCCGACGATAGCATCGGCGTTTTGCGCGGCGACCGCGGGCGCGAACATCATCCTGAAATCCCCGGGCGACGAACGAATGCTGGCGCCGATCCTCGCGGAGCAATTCGAAAGCCTCGGCAGACCGCTCGCAGGCACGATCGACGCGAGGTATTGGAAGGGCGGCGATCCTGAGATCGAGCCTGCGGTCTTCGCCGCTGTGAGAAAGATCATCGCCTTCGGGTCCGATGAGGCCATCGACGCTATCGGTCCGCGTGCTCCGGTTCCTGTCCGCGGCTTCGGCATTTCGTATTCGATCGGGTTTGTCACCAAAAGCGCGGACACCACGCAAGCGGCGAGCGGCGCTGCGCGCGATATCGCGATGTTCGATCAGCGCGGCTGCATGTCGCCGCAGACGATCTACGTCGAAGGCGACGAAGCGCGAGCGCTCCTGTTCGCGCATGCGCTCGACGCCGAACTACGACGAGCGAGCGACACGTTGCCTCGAGCGCGCATCTCGCGCGACGAAGCCGCGGCGGTTGCGATGGCTATCCGAAAGCTGTCGGTCAGCGCGCTCGCCCCGAAGACACATGGGCTCGATACGCTGATGCGCGGTCCGGAAATCGACGGCGTTCCGGGTTACACAGTCGTCGTAGAGCCGACCGGCCCGCCGACGATCGAAGGCTTCGGGCGAATCGTCTCGGTCAAGCCGTGCGAGAGCATGGAAACGCTCTTACGAATCGAGCGAGCAGCATCGATCAGACTTGAATCGCTCGGCTACGCAGGAGACGTGCCGTCCGAGCTGCTCGCGCAGCTCATGCAGTCGGGATTTGTCCGCGTCTGCCCGCTCGGCGAGATGCAGCGGCCGCCGTTCGGCTATCGCCCGACCGTCGAGGATTTCGCATGACCGGTAAGGATCTTGCGAAGGTCGTCGTGACACCGCCCGGCCCGAAGAGCCGCGCGCTCACGCGCGATCTCAGCGACGTCGAGAGCCGCAACATCACGTTCATCTCGAGCGACTTCCCGGTATTCTTCGAAGCCGGCGCGGGAGCGAATCTTCAAGACGTCGACGGCAACGTCTACGTCGACCTCTCCGGCGCGTTCGCCGTCTCTGCGGCGGGGCACAGCGACCCGAAGATCGCGGATGCTATCGGCGATCAGGCGCGACGCCTGATGCACGGGATGGGCGACGTGCATCCCAATAGGCTCAAGGTCGAGCTCGCACGACGACTCTGCCAGCTCACCCCCGGAATCGGCCCGAAACGGGTCATCTTCTCGTCGTCGGGAGCCGAGGCTATCGAGTCCGCGATCAAGACCGCGGCGATCGCGACCGGCAAACCGGGCGTTCTTTGCTTCACTGGCGCCTATCACGGTCTGACGTATGGCGCGCTCGAAGTGACCGATCGTAGTATCTTCCGCGCACCCTTCGTGCGCCAGCTCGGCGGATTCTCGACGCGCGTGCCGTTCGCGTACTGTCATCGCTGCCCGATCGGGCTTCATTATCCGGAGTGCTCGGTCGAATGTCTTCGTCTCGTCGAACATGCACTCGAGGGGCCTGACGGCGCGGATATCGGCGCGATTATCGTCGAGCCGATCCAAGCGCGCGGCGGCGACGTGCTGCCGCCCGACGCGTGGCTGCAAGGCTTGCGCGCGATCTGCGACAGGAGGGGTCTCCTCCTCATCGCCGACGAGATCTACGCCGGCTTCGGCCGGACCGGAAAATGGTTCGCGTGCGATCATGCCGGTGTCGTGCCCGACCTCATCTGCGTCGGCAAAGGGATGTCGTCGGGATTTCCGATCTCAGCGTGCGTCGGCCGCGCGGAAGTGATGGATCGTTGGCCGCCGTCGTCCGGCGAAGCTATCCACACCTCGACCTTCCTCGGCAATCCGATGGGCTGCGCCGCCGCGCTCGCTTCCATCGCACAGCTGCACGAGGAGAGGCTCGTCGAGCGAGCCGCAGCGCTCGGCGCCGGCTTGGAGAAAAGGTTCGACCTCCTGCGCGAACGATCGAAAGGCCGCATCGCCGATGTTCGAGGCCGCGGGCTCATGTGGGGACTCGAGTGCGTCGACACGAGCGGTGCGCCGGATGGCGCGCTTGCCGGCGCGATCGTCGTCGGCGTGCTTCGTCGCGGCATCGTGATGCTCTCGAGCGGTCCTACAGGTCACGTACTGCAACTCGCGCCGCCGCTCGTCATCACCGAACAGCAATTGAATTTCGGCGTCGACGAAATCGAGTCGGTGCTCGTTCAAACCTGCTGATCGATCTTATCCACAATTTATTTTCAAAACGAACAGAGATTCGTCTTGCGCATCTAGAGCGCGCAAAGTATACTGCGGATACACCGACCGCGGTGCCGAGAAATAAAGCAACAACGGATGCTACGTTTGCAAGCGTAGAGAGCAGAATTTCTCGGGGATGGTACCCCGCCGTTGGGGATCCGGCTTCCAGCCGGATGATGGATCCGGGGATCGCGTCCCGGTAAAGTCTACGCAGACGGATCAGAGTTCCGGAGACTCTAAGATCCCGAGCGCGACGATAGCGCCATCGACCAAACAGGAAAGGACCGGGCAGCAATGCCCGGTCCTTTAATTTTCTTCGCGCGTTCATCTCGCGTTGTTCTGCGGAACTTCGCGCGCATTCGGGTGAGGCGTTGTGCGCGAGCGCACACGCGCGCACGATTGCTCGGGTGATACGGTAGGGCAAGGCTCGCGCGCCCGGAAAAGTTTATCCGTAATGCCCATCGACGCGACTCTTGACACGACACCCGAACGATCCGCCCCGCAACCCCGCTCTCGATTCGGCGCTCTCGCATATCGTGAATTCCGGCTGCTCTGGTCGGGACTCGTCATTTCGAACACCGGCTCGTGGATGCAATACTTGGCGCAGGGTTGGCTTGTCGTCGAGCTGGCATCGAACGCGAGCCAAGGCGCTTTGTACCTCGGCCTTGTCGGCCTCGTGCGCGCGGTCCCGGTGCTCCTTCTCTCCGGCTTCGCCGGCGCGCTCGCCGACCGCATGGATCGGCGCCGCATCCTCGTCGTCGCGCAATGCGTCATGGGCGGCAGCGCGCTCGTGCTCGGTGTATTGACGCAGTTGAACGTCGTCCGCATCTGGGAAGTGATGATCGTCGCGGCCTTTTCATCGGCGGGCGCGGCGTTCGACGCACCCACGCGTCAGTCGCTCGTTCCGCTCATCGTCGACAAACGCGATCTCATGAACGCGATCGGCCTTAACTCAGCGGCGTTCAACGGCCCTGCGATCATCGGACCGGCGATCGCAGGCGTGCTGGTCGCGTCGATCGGCGTCGTGCCATGCTTCTACCTCAACGCCGCGTCGTACGTGGCGGTGCTGATCGCGGTCGCGCTGATGTCGCCGAAGCCGCCGGTCGAAGGCGTCCATCGACCCGGAATCTGGCACGAGATGCTCGCGGGCGTCAAGTACATGCGCGGCAGCACGCCGCTCATGGGCATCATGGTGCTTTCGACGATCGTGGCGATCGTCGCACGTCCGTACATACAGCTGCTGCCGGCATTCGCGAAGGGCGTCATCGGCGGCGGCCCGGGCACGCTCGGCATCCTCGGCAGTGCCGC
>DASQJC010000458.1:0-5045 GCA_035631255.1 Candidatus Eremiobacteraceae bacterium
GCGTTGATGATGCGTCGCCCGTCACCGGCCCACCAGATGTCGTGATGGTCGCCGTGTATCGCTTGGCGGTCGTTCTTCCAGGTCTTTCCGCCGTCGCGGCTTTCAGCGAGGTCGACCGAGACCGCGAGCAGATGATTCGGATCGGTCGGGTCGACGTAGATATGCGTGTAGTAGAAAGGACGCTGGTCGAGCAGCGTATCCGAGCTCACATAGTGCCAGTTCTCACCGCCGTCATCGGAACGCCACAAGAGTCCGTGACTGGTCTCGATGATCGCGTAGACGCGGTTCGGATCGCTTGGCGCGACTGCGACGCCGACTTTGCCGAGCTCGCCTGTCGGTAGTCCGTGACCTGTCAATCTCGTCCACGTCTTGCCGCCATCGGTCGAACGATAGAGGCCGTCCTGCGCACCGCCGCTGTCGCCGCTCCAGCCGGTGCGACGGTATTCCCAAATGCCTGCGAACACGACGTCAGGGCGTGATGGATTCGACGCGATCTCGGACGCGCCGCTGCGCGGTCCGACGTAGAGCGTCTTCGTCCACGTCTTGCCGCCATCGGTCGTCCGGTAGACGCCCCGCTCGGGATTGTCTGCGAAAGGGTCGCCGAGCGCAGCGACGAGCGCGACGTCAGGATCGTGCGGGTCGACGATTATGCGCGAGATCGCCGTCGAGTGATCGAGACCTCGATGCGACCATGAATCGCCGCCGTCGGTCGATACGTAGACGCCGTCGCCGTACGACACGTCGTTGCGCGGATTCGATTCGCCGGTCCCCACCCAGATGACGTCTCGATGATGCGGTGCGACCGTCACGGCGCCGATCGGTCCGACGGGCTCGTCGCTCCAGACGTCATCCCAGTGCGCGCCGCCGTCTTTCGTGCGATAGACACCTCCGCCGGCAGTGCCGACGAAGTAGAGGAATGGATCGTCGTCGGTGCCCGCCACCGATGTGGCGCGGCCGCCCGAGATCGCGGGACCGATCGAACGCCACGCGAGCGCGCCGAACGGCGACGATGCGGCCGGCGTCGGATGCGGAGACGTCTTGGGCTTCGGCGACGCGGAAGTCGCGGGCGAGCTTGCGGGAACCGGTGTCGGTGTCGGCTGGACCGCTGCCGCGGCTGAGACAAAAATAAAGACGGCTAGCGCGGACGCAGCCGTCGAAAGTATGAAGCGCATCATGTCGGCCGCGCTTCGACGCCCTCTAAGAGCGCCCTGCGCTCGCCGCCCTCAAACGCCGCTGTCGTGAAGGCGTATGAGGTCGTCTACCGACGGATGGTAACCGTGCGCTTGGAGGCGAGAGACGAATGCCAGGTCGACGCCGTGGTCGCGAAGCCGTACGAGATCGTCGGCGGTCGGCGTATAGCCAAGCTTCTTCAACCCCGAGACGTAGTCGAGACTCACGTCGTGATCGCGCAGATGGACGAGATCGCTTGCGACGAGATGATACCCGAGCTTGTGCATTCCGGCAGCAAAAGCGGCGTCGACGTCATGGTCGCGAAGCTCGACGAGATCGCCTATCGATGCGACGTAGCCTGCCTGTCGAAGCGCGTTGACGAGATCGATGTCGACGTCGTGATCGCGCAGTTGAACGAGATCGTCCGCGGTCGGATGGTAACCGTCCGCGATGATGCCGGCGACGAATTTCGGATCGACATCGTGATCGCGCAGGCGAGCCAGTTCATCGACCGAAGCGGTTTGAATCCCGCCCGCACGCAACGCCGATACGAACGCAGCGCTGACATCGTGATCGGCGAGACGGATGAGGCCGTCTGTCGTCAACCCGCTGACACCGGCCGCCTTGAGCTGGTCGACGTAGGCGAGCGTGATGTTGGAGAACGCGAGCCGGAACTGTTCGTTTACGTCGGGTCGGTTGATGCCGCGCGCCTCGAGCGCCGCTGCGAACGACGCGTTCGGAATAAACGTGAAGACCCCAGAGCCGTTCCCGCCTTCGAAATAGCCGCGGCAATCGAACGTGCCGGCATCGCGCACGATCGAGAAATGCGCTTCGCCGTCAAGGTGCTCGACTTGATCGAGCGTCAACCCTTGCACGCCGGATTGTGCGAACGTGTAGGAACGGCCGTCCTCCCAAGTCGACCCTTGGTTTCGGTAGCCGACTTCGACGTCGACCTGTTGCTGCTGAAGGTAGCTAAGGCGCCATGTTCCGTTGTACGTATTCGACGCGTCGTCCGCGCGCGCCGGTCTTGCGTTTTGTGCGATCTGCACCGCTGCGAGGCAAGCGAAGGCTGCGCAGATCGCCACGAGCGCTGCACGCTGCATGTTCTTCTTCATCTTTAGAATCCGTTGTTCGCGAGTTTGATGAGCTGGTCGATGCTGAGCTTATCGGTTATGCCGTGCGCTCGCAACGTCTTGATCATCTGCGGCGTCACGCCGGCGTTCGCAAGCCGGATCAAGTCGCTCGTCGAGATGTTGCTATAGCCGAGATCGGCGAGACCGCGGATATATGCCGGCGAAATCCCGGAGTTCGCGAGCGCGATGAGCGAGTCGATGCCGATACCCGCATAGCCTTGATTCGCCATCTCCTCGAGGTATGTCGACGAGACGCCTGCGTTCGCCAGTGCGATCAGCGAAGCCACCGAGATCTTCGCGTAGCCGTTTTTCGACAACGCGTCGATGTAGTCAGAGGAAACGCCGGCGTTTGCGAGCGCGACGAGCTCTTTGACCGTTGGCGTGGCGCGCCCCGACGATCTTGCCGCGACGGCGAGCTCGGACGAGACGCCGGCGTTCTGCAGCGCGATGAGATCATCGGCGCTCAACGAGCGATAGCCGGCGGCGTACATCGATGCGATCATCGATGCGCTCACCCCGGAATTTGCGAGCGCGATGAGCGTTTTTGCGGGCATCGGCGCGACGCTATATTGTCTCAGCGCCCGCAGATACGAACTCGTGACGCCGGAGTTGCGGATCGCGATGAGGTCGTCGACGGTAAGGTGCTTGTAGCCGGCGGCGTCGAGCGCGTCCAGGAAGTCGTCTTCAGACGACGGGGCGGTAGGTGCTTTCGACGCGCCTGCCATTTCGGACATCGCAGCGCTTATCGCGGCACGCGGCGTATCGCCGATCTGCGCTCGCGCGACGGCCATCGCAGCGCGCGGGGCACGGGCGATCTGCGCCCGGATCTCGGCCATCGCGATGCGGGGCGCAGCGGCCTGCGCGCGCGCTGCGGCGACCGCAGCTTCTGCTCGTGCGAGCTGCTCGACGTCCGCAGCTGAAAGCGCCGGCTCTTTTGCCATCGCTTCGTAGGCCGCTCGTGCCTCGGCGCTGCGCGCCTTGTCGAGTTCGGCGCTGATCGCGGCCGACATGACCGCAGATCCAGACGCTACGACCGCTTGCCGCGCGGCAGCCACTTGAACCGCTGCCGCATGCACGGCTTGCGCAGTGTGCGGCGCCGGCGCGGGCTGCGCCGATGACGGCGCCGAGATGGCGAGCGCCGGCAGCTGATGCGCCGCTAGCGCGGCGACCGCGATGATCGCGGCGATGGCGCTCGCGGCCGGCACGACGCCGACGCGAGCCGAACCCGGGTGGTCGCGGTCGAGGAGCTGCTCGATGCGGACGATGATCTGCCGGCGGTCCGGGAAAAATCCGGCGGCGGGAACGAGATGCTCGACGTACGCCCCGCGACGGGCGATCTCAGTGAGGCATTTCGCGTACTCGATGCGATCCGCGTGCCCGGCAGCGACGAGATCGTCGCATGCGATCTCGCGGTTCACGTCGAGAGCGCGGCATGCCGCATGGACGACCGGATTGAAGAAAAGCGCAGCGCGGATGCACTGTTGGATGAGATTCGCCCAATCGTCGAAGCGCCGGACGTGGCCCAGCTCGTGCGCGAGCACGCGATGCAGGTCCGCTTCGTCGAGCGTGCTGACGAGCGATGACGGCAAGGCGACGACCGGATGCACGTAGCCGATGACGCACGGTGACCCGACCTCATCTGATTTCGCGACGGTGACGTTGCGGGAGATCGCCCGGCACATCGCATCGATCGAGGAGTCGCCGACCACGACGAGACCGCGTTTGATCGACCGCAGCCTATAAAGACCCCAGCCCAGACGTGCGAACAACAGCGTTGCGACGGCGAGCCACGCCGCGAACGCGAACGAGATGCGCGCCTGCATCCATTGGCCGGCAGCCAGGGCGGCGAGGTCGACGGATGAAAACACGCGGTTGACGTCGTCTCGTATCGTACCGAAGGCCGGCGGGATGTAGGTCCACGACTGTTCTGATCTCGAGGGTTTTGCTGACGCGACGAGGGTGTCGTCGACCGGCTGCTGCCGTGAAGTGACGTGTGCCTTCGACGCAGGGACATGCGACTGCGTTGGAATGCTCACCGCATGTTGCGTTCGGGTCGTTTCGAAACGCATGGTCGCGTCGTTCCCCGCGACGCGTGCCGGGGCAGCGCCGGGCACGACGTAGGTCGCATCGGGAGCGTTTGCCGGCTGCTTGGCGACGGCAGGAGCGATTTCGATGACGCGTTCCGGAACGAGCAGATTGATGACCGGCAGGACGAGGGCGGCGACGAGCACGGCCCCCCAGACGTAGTAACGTACGGCTGCGCTCGCACGGCGATACATCCGAAGCGCGATCCACGCGACGGCGGCGACGACGCCGGCTTGCCAGATCGAATTGAGTATCGCCCACGCGGCATGAGACAGCGAGATCATCGGCGCTTCGCCTCCGCGATCATCCGCTCGACTCTTGCGATCTGCTCGTTCGACAGATCAGCCTCCGTGAGGAGGTTGACGGCGAGCTGGCCGGCGGAATCGTTGAAGAACCGTGTCAGGAGCTGCTTGACGGCGGCTTTCGAGGCCGACGCCTTGTCGACGACCGGATAGTAGACGAATCCTCGTCCGACCTCGTCGTGACGGATATAGCCTTTTTGCTCGAGGATCCGGAGCATCGTCTGAACGGTGTTGAAGGCCGGCTTCGGCCGCTGCGTCAGTCCGAGCAGCACTTCCGCGACGCTCGCACGCCCCTTCGTCCACAGCACTTCCATGAGGCGCTGCTCGACCTCGGTGAGCGTAGCAGATGCCTTGC
>DASQJC010000459.1:0-10242 GCA_035631255.1 Candidatus Eremiobacteraceae bacterium
GAGCGGCATCGTCAGGTGGTGCACGCCCTCGAAGACCGGCAGCGATCAGATCGTCGGGGTCGAGCTCGACGCACTAAGCGCGGCGCATCGCGATGCGCTCGGCGATAAACTCGCGCTCTGGCGGTCGCAAGCGGCGGATGAGGATGAATGACGGCACGACGCCTGCCGAGTTCCGCACCGACGCATTCGACTACGCTCTTCCAGAAGCGCTGATCGCGCAGCGACCCGCGGACAAGCGCGATGCGTCGCGACTGCTCGTGCTGCCGCGGGCCGGGCCGATAGCGCACAAGCATTTCAACGACCTTTCAGATGTGCTCGCTGCCGGCGATCTATTGGTCGCGAACGACGCGAAAGTGCTGCGTGCGCGGTTTCATCCGAAACGGCGCGAGGGCGGGCGATCCGAAGTGTTGCTCCTGCATCCAGCCGCGGAGCCGGAATTGTGGGAAGCGATGGCGCGTCCGGGCAAGCGGATACGCAAGGGCGATCGGCTCACCCTCGACTCCGATTGCGGCATCGAGATCGTCGATTGGGCGGATGGCGGCAATCGCATCGTGCGGTTCTACGGCATCAGCGCAGATGATGCGATGGCGCGATATGGCAAGACACCGCTTCCGCCGTACATCCATGCGCCGCCGCCGGATGCCGACGAGCGATATCAGACGGTCTACGCGACGAGAGAAGGTTCGGTCGCAGCACCGACGGCCGGGCTTCATTTCACCGGCCAAGCGATAGATGCGTTACGCACGCGCGGCATCCGCTGGACGACTCTGACGCTGCATGTCGGAGCGGGTACGTTTCGGCCGGTCAAAGCAGGCGATGTGCGCGAACATCATATGCATAGCGAGCGCTATGAGATCCCGGCCGCGGCCGTGCGAGCTATAGAAGAGACGCGCGCAGCGGGCAAGCGTGTCATCGCTGTCGGCACGACGGTCCTTCGGGCGCTCGAAGCGTCCGCGCGCGACGACGGCTCGATCGAGCCCGGCGAGCGAGAGACCTCGATTTTCATACATCCGCCGTACAGATTCCGGACAGCGGACGCGCTCCTGACGAACTTCCATCTCCCGCGCTCGACGCTGCTCATGCTCGTCAGCGCTTTCGCGGGCCGCGAGCGCGTGCTATCTGCATATGCGACGGCGATCGCGAATGATTATCGCTTCTACTCTTTCGGCGATGCGATGTTCATCGAACGCGCGCAGGGCGGCGTTTGACCCCGCAAGAAGCGCCTCACCTGATGGCTTCATCGATCGTCCGTGTTCGTCTAGCTCTGTCGGCCTTTGTATTGGGAGCAATTGTGCTGGGCGGTTGTTCGGCTGCGCCAGTCGTGCGCACCGCTGGGCCGCCGTCAGAGTCGAACGCGGGCGCAAGCCAGGTCAAGCACATCGTCATCTTCACGATGGAGAACCGCTCGTTCGACGAGATGTTCGGAAAGTACCCCGGCGTCAACGGGATCCCGAAACCGGCGCCGTGCAATCCGGATCCACTCACCGGCAAGTCCGTCTGCTCGTATCATTCGCATTTGCTCGTCGAATATGGCGGCCCGCATGACGACCTAGCGGAGCGCGAGGACCTCGACGGCGGCAAGCTCGACGGATTCATAGCCGCTGCCGAATCGGTCCGGCAAGGTCAGCCGAACCACGACCCATATCCCGACGAAGTCATGGGCTACCACACGTGCGCCGAGCTGCCGGTCTACTGCGGGTTTGTGAGCCACGGAGTACTGGCCGACAACTTCTACTCGGCGACGACTTCGTACAGCCTGCCGGCGCATCTGTTCATGGTATCGAACTGGGCGGCGAAGTGCACGACGCTTGGGGACCCGATGAGCTGCTCATCGTTCAACGACATGAGCTCCAGCCCGCCGCCGGATTTCGCGTGGACCGATATCACCTGGCTGCTTCACAAGGCGGGCGTTTCTTGGGGATACTACGTGTATCCGTACAACGGGTCGCTGCTTTCGACCGATGACGAAGACGGCGAAGCGCCCCCGCCAAACTCGTCCTACACCACGCTGAGCGACTGGAATCCGATGCCGGGTTTCGACGACATAAAGGAAGACGGCGAGTTCGGCAACGTGCAGCCAGGCTCGGCGTTCATCGGCGCGGTGAGCGGCGGAACTTTGCCGGCCGTATCGTGGGTCATACCGCCGTTCAAGTCGAGCGATCATCCGGGTACGAGTTTGGCCCATGGCCAGAGCTGGCTGACGAATGAGGTCAACGCGATCGAGACGAGTTCGTACGCGCCATCGACGCTCATCCTCATCTGGTGGGATGACTGGGGTGGTTTCTACGATCACGTCGTGCCGTTCACCGTCGATTCGCTCGGCTACGGTTTCCGGACGCCGCTCATCCTCATAGGCCCGATGGTAAAAGCGGGCACGATCGACCATCAGCTGCTGTCGACCGATGCGTTCGACAAGCTCATCGAGGACGTGTTCCTCGGGTCGCAGCGCCTCGATCCGACGACCGACGGAAGGCCGGATCCGAGACCCGATGTGCGCGAGGCGGCTCCGGGCCTCGGCGACCTTCGCAACGACCTGACGCCGTAAGTCTGGCGCCCGCTAAACCTTCGCGGGCTCGACCAAGACCGTTCGGAAATCCGTGTACCAGACGAGGCCGGGCCTGCCTCCGCCTTGCTTGCGCACGTGCTTGCGTTGCGTATAGTCGACTTCGACTTTCGCGGCGTTCGCGGCCCTGCTCTGACCGGCCGCAAGCGCAGCCGCCGCGACGATCTGTTCGTCGGTCGCCTCATCGCGAGGGTCCCGCAGTTTCAAGATGACGTGCGCACCGGGGACGCCGCGCGCGTGAAACCACAGATCGTTCGGCGCGCCGACGGTGAACGTGACGCGCTCGTTATCCTTGGGCGATCGACCGACGTGTGCTATCGCACCGTCCGTGATCTCGACGACGCGCGACGCGGCTCGCTTCGGTGCCGAACGCTTCCCCGGAGCACGTTTTCGCCCGATCGCATCCCCTATCTCTTCGCAAACGGCGGCCAGGACCGCTGGACTCTCGTCGGCTGCCCGATCGAGCTCCCATAACAACGACTCCCAGAACGCACGATTGCGCTCGAGAACGCCAAGCCGTTGCGCCACGCGCGGCATTCCGCTCTTCGCTTTCTTGAAGCGCCGGAAGTAGGCGGCCGCATTTTCCTTGGGCGATAGTGCCGGATCGAGGTCGATCCGCAGGCCGTCGGGTGTGATGAATAAGGCGGCACGCGGTTCGATGTCGGCCAGATACGTATAGATAGCGTCACCTGCCGTCTTCAAATGCTCCGCTTCGACCGCGCGCCGTTGCGCGGCCTCGAGCGACGATCGCTCCGTGTCGTTGCGTTCGATCATCGTGACTAAACGCTTGCGAAGGGAATCCGCGGCGGGCGCCGTGCGTTTGCGATCGGCGCTCGATTGGGCGACAACGCATGCGTCGTTGAGGGCCGGCATCGTTCGGACGTCGCCGGGCGGCCATGACAATCGCACGACGTGGGCGACGTCGATCGTTCCGCCCGATCCCCATGAGAAGATCGGCGACGCGATATCGGTGGCAGCATGAGCGACGCTGTCGCGCAGCGGGAGCCATCGTTCGCGCAGTCGCGCCGAAAGCGGGCGAGCGTCATCTCCGTCCACGACGCGCTCGATGACTTCGCGCGCGAGCGGCGGCGAGCACGACACATCGAATTCGCCGAGCAGGCGCGAGAGTGCGCGCGCCTGGATATCGGCGTGCGTATCGACCGCCGATGCGAACGATGCGGCGTCGAGCTTCGCCCGGCGTACTGGCGGTTGTTGATAAACGCCGCCGACGTTGATGCTTCGCGCGCCGCTCGCACCGTCGATCTCCTTCGCTGCGGCGATGATCTGCCAGCGATCGTCATCCGCCGGCCGTAGGACGAGGATATTCGCCTTGTTCGGCTCGAGCTCGAATGCGACTCGATGGCGGGCAGGCACGCCAAACGCGGAACGAGAAACGACATCTAGGAATACGATGCGGTCGTCCGGGACGGCTTGGACGGATTCGACGGTGCATCCGCGCAACAGCGGAGCCACGCCCCCGGCCCAACCCCCGGCGACGTTTTCGTTTTCCGGCTCCGGATCGGAGTGCAGCGCCAAGAGCGGACTATCGGGTCCGAGCGTGGCGCGCAAGAGCGCCGCGGCGCCGCGGCGATAGCACGCGATCCGCATGCCGCCGTCGCCGGCAGTGACGCTCCGCACGCGGGCTCCGGTGAGAGCGTCTCGAAGCTCCGCCGCGAGACGCGCGACGAGCCAGACGTCGAGCGTCACGGACCACCTGACGGCCGAGCGTTGACGAGGACGGATTGCCAGCCGACAACCTTGCGCCGGTCCCCCGCGAACCCGTACTGCTCGTCGTTTCCGGTCCCTCGGGATCCGGCAAAGACAGCCTCGTAGATGCGCTGCGCGCGGCGGAGCCGAAACTCGCGTATTCGGTTTCCGCGACGACGCGGCCGCCGCGGCCCGGCGAAGTCGATGGCCAGCACTATCGGTTTCTCGATCGCGCCCAGTTCGAGCGCCTTCGCGACGCCGGCGAGTTCATCGAGACGCGGGAATACGCCGGCAATCTTTACGGCACGCCGCGCAAACCGATCGAGGAAGCGCTCGCGGCCGGACGCGACGTCGTCATGAAGCCGGAAGTCAACGGTGCGATGGCGATCAAGAGGATCTACCCGCAGGCGCTGCTCGTCTTCCTTACGGTCCCGTCGGCCGACGTACTGCGCGAGCGGCTCCATAACCGCCGGACAGAGACGCCGCAGACCATTGAAGAGCGCGTCGCGATCGCCGCGCGCGAGGCCGACGCGATCGGGAACTACGAATATCTCATCGTCAACGACGACTTCGAAGCCGCGCTCGAGAAGCTTCGAGCCGTGCTCATCGCCGAACGTCTGAAGATCTCGCGCGTGCGGGGCCGCAGCGCGGGCGACGGGACGTCGTGATCGCCGAAAGGTCATTGCTGCGCACATGTGTGGAATCGTCGGATACATAGGTCCACGAAACGTCACCGGGGTTCTGCTCGACGGCCTGCGCCGCCTTGAGTACCGCGGGTACGACTCGGCAGGCGTCGCTCTCGTCGAGGGTGACAAGCTCGTCGGAACTAAGCGCGTCGGCAAGCTCGGCAATCTTGAAGAGGCTTTGCGGAAGAGCCCCTTGACGGGAACGGCGGGCATCGGCCACACGCGCTGGGCGACGCACGGCCGGCCGTCAGATACGAACGCGCATCCGCACCTCGACTGCAAACAGCGCATCGCCGTCATCCACAACGGCATCATCGAAAATCACGCCTCGCTTCGCGCCGACCTTCTCGAAAAGGGCCACACCTTCACCAGCGAGACCGATACGGAAGTCGTCGCACACCTTCTCGAAGACGTCTACGACGGCGACATCGTCGGCGCCGTTCGCGAAGTGCTCGGCCTCGTCCGCGGCGCGTACGCGCTCGGCGTCTTGTCGGCGGCAAATCCCGAGGAGATCGTCTTCGCGCGCAACGGCGCGTCGCCGCTCATCGTCGGCATCGGCAAGGACGAGATGTTCGTCGCTTCCGACATCCCTGCCATCCTCGAGTACACGCGCAAAGAGCTCATCATCCAGGAAGGCGAGATCGTCGTCATCCGTCGCGACGGGGCGTCGATCACGACGTTCAACGGCGAACACGTCGACCGCGAGATCACGCACGTCGCGTGGGATGTGCGAAGCGCGGAAAAAGGCGGCTTCAAGCATTTCATGCTCAAGGAGATCTTCGAGCAGGCGAAGGTCGTGAAAGACACGCTCGCCGGCCGGCTCGACGAGCACGGCGGCGTGAAGCTGCCGGAGATCGGCATCTCCGACGACCGGTTGCTCAAGATCCGCAAGGTGACGATGTTCGCCTGCGGCACGGCATACCACGCGGCCGTCTACGGCATGTACCTCATCCGCCAGCTTGCGAAGCTGCCGGTCGAACTCGAGCTTGCGTCGGAGTTCCGCTATTCTGATCCGGTCATCGAAAAAGACACGCTTGCCATCGCCGTGTCGCAGAGCGGCGAGACCGCCGATACGATGGAGGCGGTGCGGATGGCGAAGAGCGGCGGCGCTACCGTGCTCGGCGTCTGCAACGTCGTCGGTTCGGCGCTCGCGCGCGCGGCGCATGGCACACTCTACACGCACGCCGGGCCCGAGATCGGCGTCGCTGCGACGAAGACGTTCGTCGCTCAATGCGTCGGGATGGCGTTGCTCGCGTTGCATCTGGCGAAGATCCGTGGAACGGCTGATCCGGACGTATTGCGTGAGGTCGGTTTGTCGCTGCGTGATCTGCCTTCGCTCGTCGACCAGGCGCTCAACATGAACGAGGATGCGATCGCGGCTGCTCGCCGTTACTCGAAGGCGTCGTCCATGCTCTTCCTCGGACGCCATGTGAACTATCCGATCGCGCTCGAAGGCGCGCTCAAGCTCAAAGAGATCTCGTACATCCATGCCGAGGGCTATGCCGCCGGCGAGATGAAGCACGGTCCGATCGCGCTGCTCGACGAGAACGTGCCGACCGTCGTCATCGCGACGCGCGGTCCGGTCGAAGAAAAAGTGTTGAGCAACATGGCCGAGGCAAAGGCGCGAGAAAGCCGCGTCATCGCCGTCGCGAACCCGGGCGACCACGAAGTGCTCGAGATCGCAGACGATATCTTCGAAGTGCCGGCGACGCACCACCTGATCGCCCCGATCGTGAACGTCGTGCCGCTCCAGCTGCTCGCCTACCACATCGCCGACCGTAAGGGGTGCGACGTCGACCAGCCGCGCAACCTCGCCAAGACGGTCACGGTCGAGTGAGACGTGCGCGACCTTAACGCGCGGTCCGACGGACGAGCTGACGACGCGCTTCGGCCGGTGACGCTGGAACCGGACTTCCTGCGCTTTGCAGAAGGCTCGCTGCTCATCGCCTTCGGCGAGACGAAGGTGATATGCGCGGCGACGGTCGAGGATCGCGTTCCGCCGTTTCTCAAAGGTCAAGGCGTCGGCTGGGTGACCGCCGAGTATTCGCTGTTGCCGCGATCGACCGCGGAGCGTACGCCGCGCGAATCGGCCCAAGGCCGCATCGGCGGGCGGACGCACGAGATCCAGCGCCTCATCGGACGGAGCCTTCGCTCGGTCGTCGATACGAAAGCGCTCGGCGAGCGGACGATCACGATCGACTGCGACGTCATCCAGGCGGACGGAGGCACGCGAACTGCCGCCATAACGGGCGCATTCGTGGCGTTGTGCCTCGCGCTCGTGCGCCTGCGACAAGAGAACAAGCTGCGCGGATGGCCCGTGTTCGATTGGCTCGCGGCGGTCTCAGTCGGGCTCGTCGGCGGGCGCCCGGTCCTCGACCTTTCCTACGCCGAAGATTCGCAAGCCCAAGTCGACATGAACGTCGTCATGACCGGCGAGGGCAAGTTCGTCGAGCTGCAAGGTACAGCCGAGGGATTGCCGTTTTCACGCCAGGAGCTCGACCGTCTGCTCTCGCTCGCGCGCAGCGGTATCGACGTATTGATCGGCATCCAACGCGAAGTGCTGTCGCGCTTCGACGTACCGGCGTTCGGGCGCAAGCCGGCACAAGCCGTCGCTTCGAAGGCTCCTTCATCGTGAGCACGCACGCAGACGAGCTGCTCGCGATGCTCGACGGTTTTCACGTCACCGACAAAGCGCTCGCCCGGTCGCGCGACCGCGCGCGGTCAAGCAACGGCGACGCCGCGTCGCTTGACGCGCTGAAGAAGGAGATGCGTCGCTACTTCGCCGCCGTCGCGCGCGAATCGGTCTCGCACCTCGCCGACCTCGACCGCCGGCTGGACGATCTCTATCAGCGCCAGTACAACGCGCAAGCCGAGCGAAGCGTCGCCCAACGCCGGCTCGAGGCGGCTCGCCGCGTTCTCGAGGCGCTTGGCGACGGAGGTCCTGGTCGGTGAGCGTTGTCGCGCCGCGCCGCCCAGGCATATTCTCGGGCGTGACGCGGTTCCTCGAATACGCTGGCGGTCTGGCCACGATGTTCGGCGAGGTCTGCCGCAATGTCGTCACGCTCAACGTCCGGCCATCTGAGGTCATCCGACAAGCATATTTCCTCGGCGTCGAGTCGTGGACGATCGTCGTCCTGACGTCGCTCTTCACGGGCCTTGTCATCTCGCTCGAGGCGGCTTCGCAAGCCGTGAGTTACGGGCTGTCGCAATTCGTCGGTGGAAGCGTCGCCTACGGCGAGATCCGCGAACTCGGGCCGATGCTGACGGGCATCGTCTTCGCCGGCCGAGCGGGAGCGGCCATCACGGCATCGCTCGGATCGATGGTCGTCACAGAACAAGTGGAAGCGCTTCAGTCGATGGGTGTGAGCGCGGTGAAGGTGCTCGTGACGCCGCGACTGCTCGCGTCGCTCATCACGGTCCCGATGCTCACTGTCTTCGCGGATATCGTCGGCGTCTACGGCGGCTACTACATGGCGTGGCTGCGGGTGCACATGTCGCCCTACACGTATTGGCACTCCGTGCAGACGACGATCGCGTTTCAGGACTTCGAGAAGGGCCTCGTCAAAGCGGCGGTCTTCGGCGTGCTCGTCGCGCTCGTCGCCGGCTATGAAGGATTCCGCGCGGAAGGCGGCGCCGAGGGCGTCGGGCGTGTGACGACGCACGCGGTCGTCACCGCGATCATCCTCATATTCGCTTTCAATTTCGCGCTGTCGTTCGTGCTGTTCCCGTGATCGACTCAAAACGCGCCGGCGACATCGAGCCGTCGCCGCCGCCCCCGGATATCGCGATCCGGCTGCAATCGGTCGAACTGCGCTACGGCGACAAGATCGTGCTCTCCGATTGCTCGCTCGACTGCAAGCGCGGCCACACGACCTGCATCATCGGCCTGTCAGGCGCCGGGAAGTCGACGATCCTCCGTGTCGCGAATGGGCTGCGCCGTCCGAGCCGCGGGTGCGTGTTCACTCTCGGCACGGAGATCAGCAAACTGCAGGAGACGGAGATCCTCGAGATCCGTAAACGGATCGGTTTCGCATTCCAATACAACGCGCTCTTCGATTCGATGAGCGTCGGCGAGAACGTCGCTTTTCCGTTGTACGAGCTGACCGACCTCGAAGACGACGAGATCGCCGAACGCGTCAAGGCAGCGCTCGACTCCGTCGGGCTCGACGGCGAAGAGGACCGACTGCCCGGCGAACTCTCCGGAGGTATGCAAAAACGAGCGGGGTTTGCCCGCGCCATCGTGAACGAGCCTGAAATCATCATGTTCGACGAGCCGACGACCGGTCTGGACCCGATCATGACGAACATCATCACCGAGACGATCAAGAATATCCAGAACCGGCTCAAGGCGACGTGCCTCGTCATATCGCACGACCTGCCTTCGGTGTTCGCGATCGCGGATGAGATCGCGCTGCTCTTCGAAGGTACCATCATCGAGTACGGCTCGGTCGCAAAGGTGCGCCAGTCACCGAACCCGATCGTCCAACAGTTCTTGCAAGGGAGCGACATTGGCCCGATCCCCGTCTAGCCTTTCGTCCGGAGCCGTCGCGTGAGCACGAAGGCACGCGTCGGCATCTTCACGCTCCTAGCGCTGACGGGCGTCTTCGCCGCGTACTACTTCATCACGAACTTCGCGCTGTCGCACAACGGCTATAACATCGGCCTGCGTTTCCACAACGTCGGCGGACTCCAGGAGGGGAGCACCGTGCTGCTCTCGGGTGTCACCGTCGGACAAGTGACGTCGATCGATCTCTTGCCCGACCAAACGGTCGAGGTGACGTGCGCGATCAGCAATGGCGTTGTCATCTATCGCGATTCGTCGTTCATCGTGCAGATCACGATCACGGGAGCGACGACGTTGACGATCACGCCGCCCCCGCTGCGGCAAGCGGCCCTGATCTTGCCGCAGCAGCCGCTTCCGCTTGATCAGCAGCCGTGGGGATCGCTCCCGCCGCAGCTCTCCGACCTCATCAGCGCCGGACAAGAGCAGTTGAAGAATTTCTCAAAGACGATGGCGGTCGTCAATCGCGAGCTGCCGGCGCTCGCGACGAAGTTCTCGCTCGTCGCGACGCATACGGATGACCTCATCCAAGATGCCGACGTAAGCCTGTCGACGCTGACCGGCCAGATGCAGACGACTGTCGCCGAGCTCAATGCGACGATCCGTGTGACGGGCGGCAACATGGACGAGCTCACGGGCAATCTCAATGGGCTCGTCAGCGAGGACCGCCCGCGTATCCAGTTGCTCGTCGACCGCCTTTCGTCGACCGCAGAGAATCTCAACAA
>DASQJC010000460.1:0-3649 GCA_035631255.1 Candidatus Eremiobacteraceae bacterium
CGCGGTCGTCATCACCGGAAGCGGCGACAAAGCGTTCGCCGCCGGCGCCGATATCGGCGAGCTCGCGCGCCTCCCTGACGCGGCCGCTGCGACAACGAAAGCGAAATCGGGCCACCGCGTGACGCATGCGATCGAGCATTCGCGATTGCCGGTAATCATGGCGATCAACGGGTATGCGCTCGGCGGCGGTCTCGAGCTCGCGATGTCGGGCGATTTCCGTATCGCGTCGACGAACGCGAAACTCGGTCAGCCCGAAGTGAACCTCGGCATCATCGCGGGTTTCGGCGGATCGCAGCGGCTGCCGCGACTCGTCGGGCAGGGCATGGCGTCGTATATGCTGCTGACCGCCGAGCCGATCTCCGCCGACGAGGCGAAACAGTGCAATCTCGTCGAGAAGGTCGTCGACCCCGGCGCGCTTCTCGATGAAGCCAGACGCCTCGCGAAGGTCATCGCCTCGAAGGGTCCGCTCGCCATCGCCGCCACCAAGCGCGCGGTACACAAAGGATTGCAGACCGATCTTCACACCGCGCTCGAGCTCGAAGCGGAAGAATTCGGCAAAGTCGCGACGAGCGCCGACGCGAAAGAAGGCACGACCGCCTTTCTCGAAAAGCGGCCGCCCGCGTTCAAAGGCGAGTAGGTTCGTTTTTGAGGAGCGGTCGAGATTTATCTCGACCGCCGCGGCCTTTGAGGAGCGGTCGAGATTTATCTCGACCGCCGCGGCCTTGCTTAATGCCGCTGTCTGCGGTAACGCGCCTCGACGGCGGCTCGCAATTTGACGACGCCGCGATCGAGCGTCTGCTCGAGCAACCGCTGAAACGGCATGCGGAAAACCTTGACGAGAAAACCGTTGAACGACTCGCTCGTACGGACGATTGTGCGTCCGTCGGCGGGCTCGAGCCGCCACACATGACGAGCGGTGATGCCGTGCGCTCTTCCCACCCAGCCGATCTCCCGCGGCCGTGCGAGCGTCTTGAATGTCGACGTGACCGTACCCGCATTCGTCTTCCAGCGGAAGACGCTGCCGACGTCGATAGGGCCCTCGAGGTCGACCGATTTCACGTCCTTGTTCCATTCGGGCCAGCGCTCGACGTTGGCTAGGACGTCCCAGACGATTGCGGGTTCAGCGGCGATTTCGATCTGACTCGCAGCCGCGACGGGCGCGTTGAAGTCGATCTCCATGCCTGGATGATACCCCTTAGGGCATCATCTTACCCGCAAATGAACGAGATCGATTTTCAGCTCGTCAGACGTTTGTCGTCGGTGCGGGATTCGGTTTCGCGGTCGGTGTCGGTGCCTGCGCGGGCGTCGGGCTCGCCGTTACAAGCGGAATTGTTTGGACGGGCGTCGGCGCGGATGTCGACTTCGGCGACGGCGATGATCTCGACAAGATGCCGCCGGCATAACGAGACGCGTCCGTCGCTAGACGTTGCGCGGCAGAAACGCCGCCTACGTACGTCACCGTCGCGTACGCTGCCCCGCCGAGCAAGATGATGCCGAGCAGCGGAGCGAGAGCGCCGATCTTCGAGTTGACGACGAGCGTGCCGGCGACGAGGTCGCCGAGACGTTGGCGCTTCGGCAAAACGGCCGCAAGCAAAAATCCGATGAGCACGAGATCGATCGGGAGCAACAGCTCGCGGACGAAGGTCCGGCCGAGGCCGGCGCGTCCGCCGTGCGTGCGCGCGATGACGAGCCCGACGAAAAGCTTGCCGAGCGTCGTGCCTATGATGCCGCTGAATAGCCAGCGATATGCGAAGAGCGCGACCGCCACGATCAATGCCAGCTGTAGAAAACCGCCGAGCGTGAGCTCCCCCGTCGTCGCTCGCGTGATCCATGTGCGCGCGGCCATCGCGATGAGCGCTCCGACGAAGACGATGTCGATGAGCAGCGCAAGTGTTCGGCGGACGATATATGCGCCGATATCGCCGTGATCGGGCGCGACGGGCGGCGGCGGGCCGGGGAATATCTGGCGCTCTTCGGGCGGCAGCGTCGATGCTCGAGTCGCGGGTTGTTGTTCAGTCGTGGATTCGGCGGCCGGCCGGTCGAGCACGGCGCCGCAGCTCGTGCAGAATGCCGACGGACGATCCTGCTCGCGGCCGCATGACGGGCACGTCGCCACTCTTTATCGACGCCCTACAACGCTTCGACGACGCCGGCGATCCCTTGACCGCCGCCGATGCATGCGCTCGCGACGCCGTACTTCTTCTTCCGGCGGCGAAGTTCGTGGAGAAGCGTATACGTGATGCGCGCGCCGCTCGCACCGAGCGGATGACCGAGCGCGATCGCGCCACCGTTCGGATTGAGTTTGTCCGCATCGAGTCCGAGCTCGTCGACGCACGCGAGCACTTGCGGCGCGAACGCTTCGTTGATCTCGACGAGGTCCATGTCGTCGAGCTTCATGCCTGCGCGCTCGACCGCTTGCGGGATCGCGAATGCGGGTCCGATGCCCATGATGTCCGGGTCGACGCCCACGACGCCCCATGACACGAGACGGCCGATCGGCTTGAGCCCATCTTTTTCGGCTTGCTTCGCGGTCGTCAGTACAACTGCAGAGGCGCCGTCCGTGATGCCGCTCGCGTTGCCGGGCGTGACGATGCCGTCTTTGACGAACCGCGCCGGCAGACGCGCGAGCTGTTCCATGGTGACGCCGGGCCGAGGTCCTTCGTCCTTGTCGACGATCGTCGGTCCCTTTTTGCCTGGCACTTCGACCGGAACGATCTCTTCCGCGAAGTAGCCGCTCTCGATCGCTTTCGCCGCACCGGCCTGCGATTTGAGACTGAATTCGTCGGCTTGCTGACGGCTTATCTCGTATCGCTTCGCGAGATTCTCGGCGGTGATCGCCATCCCCATGCCGTTGTACGAATCGGTGAGGCCTTCCCAGAGCGCGTCTTCGAGCTTGCCTTGGCCGAGGCCGAGTCCCCAGCGAGCCCCGCGGATGACGTGCGGTGACTGGCTCATGTTCTCCATGCCGCCCGCGAGCACGTACGTCGCCTCGCCGAGGATGAGCGACTGCGCCCCGGAGACGATCGCCTGAAGACCAGAACCGCAAAGGCGATTGACGAGCAGGGCCGGCGTGTCGATCCGGCAGCCGGCCTTGAGACCGACGTGGCGGGCGCCGTAGATCGCGTCCGCGCTCGACTGGATGACGTTGCCGAAGACGATCGTGTCGATCTTCTCTGCTGCGACGTTCGAGCGCTGCAGCGCGCCCTTAGCGGCGACGACGCCGAGGTCGATCGCGCTCACATCTCTGAGCGTTCCGCCGAAATTGCCGAACGGTGTTCGCGCTCCGTCGACGATGACGACTTCCGGTCTTCCGTTGCTAGCCATGTGCGGTCCAGTCTTTCTCTGTAGCGGTCGAGCTTTAGCTTGACCGCCGCGGTCTCCGATGAGCGCATCTGCTTTGTCGAAAGGGCCGAACTGCCCTCGCATTCAATGCCCGGCCCCATGCGTCAGGTCGCAGACAAGCCGCGTTGCTCGTGGGCAACCGGCGACCCGAACATGGTCGAGTACCACGACAAGGAATGGGGGATGCCGGTCCACGACGACCGCGTGCTCTTCGAATTCCTCATCCTCGAGGGCGCCCAAGCGGGACTCAGCTGGAGCACGATACTCAACAAGCGCGATGCATATCGTCGCGCCTTCGCCGGTTTCG
>DASQJC010000461.1:0-5373 GCA_035631255.1 Candidatus Eremiobacteraceae bacterium
TATGAAGCTGTAGTCCATGTTGCTGCCGGGGATGAGCACCGGATGACCGCGCTCGTACCACGGCGTGTCTTGCAATGCGGGGTGCTTCGGCGCGAACGCGCGAGTCGCGCCTTTGCGATGTACCCAGACGTCGCCGAAGTCTGGGTGCGTTTCGAGCTGGACGAGGTTGTGACTGATCTCGTAGACGAGCCGAAGCTCGGCACCGAAGACGTCGGCGAACGCGCGCGCCACATCTTCATAGATCGCGAGCCGGTTGACGATCGCGAAGTTGCCGCCGGCGCTCACCGCGTTGAGATAATCGCGATAGTGACGCGAATCGGGCGTGAAGTACCCGAGATCGAGATGTGCGATCTTATCCGGCTTTTCGGCGCGCGCGAGTTCGAAATAGTTCGTCGCGAGTCCATGGCCGAAGCCGCGACTGCCGGTGTGCACTTGAATGAAGAGCGTGTCGTCGTTGGTCTCGCGCTGCAGCTCGATGAAGTGGTTGCCGCCCCCGAGCGACCCGATCTGGCCGATGCCTCGCTCCGGACGCCCGCGGCCACCCCACGGGATCTTCCAATCCTCGTCGACGGGCAGTTGGTGTCGTTCGGCAAGCCCACGATCGATCGATGTGCCGAACCTATCGATGTAGTATCCCGCGCCACCTCGCACGATACGTTCGAACTCCGGCTCTTCAAGTTCTGCGAAGCGACGGCTCTTGCCGCCGGCGCCCATCGCGATGCGGCGCATGACCTCGCGATTGAACGCGAGCTTCTTCTCCGGCGTCGCTCCGGACGAAGGCACGTCCGAGCGTGCCGACATCATGCCGCAGCCGATGTCGAATCCGACCGGACCCATGGCGATCGCGCCATCGGATGCGTCGGTGAGGATCACGCACCCGACCGGAACGCCGTACCCGTAGTGAACGTCGGGCGTGATGACGACGAGCCGCACGCCCGGAAACGCCGCCGCGTTGCGGATCTGCGCGTAAAGATTGTCTTCAGCGGCTTCGAGCAACGCTACGGTAAGGAATAGCCGCACCTCGACGCCATTCGTATCGTCGCCGCGAAGGACGTAGTAGCCGCCATCGTGACGCGTGAGCGCCGAACGCCAATCTTTCGTGTGCTTCATAGAGGACCGTCGTTCACGACGCCGTGAACCTGGCCGACGATGCAAAACCGGGCAGTCGGCCTCGTCGCCCGCATCTCCACAGGCGGATGGTTCGAAGCGTACGATCTTTTCATGACGTCGTACATCGCGCTCGGGCTTTATCGAGAGAAGTTGTTCGCACCGCTCGCCCAAGGTCCGGCCGGCTTCGCGACCTTCGTCGGCGCCGGTTTTGCCGGCATGTTCGCGGGCACGTTGCTCTTCGGTTGGGTGTCCGACAGGTTCGGAAGGCGAGCGACGTTCGCGTGGTCGCTCATCTTCTACTCCCTGACGACGCTGTTCATGTCGTTCGCTGGGAGCGCACTCGCCATCGATATTTGGCGGTTGCTCGCGGGAATCGGGATCGGCGTGCAAATCATCACCATCGACGCGTACGTTTCGGAGATCGCGCCCGCCGCAGGTCGCGGCCGCCTCATCGCACTCAGCCAGGCTGTGACATTTACCGCCGTGCCGGTCGTCGCGTTTCTCTCCGCGTGGCTGGTGCCGCTCGATCTGCACATCTTCGGCGCGATCGTCCCCGGCTGGCGCGTCGTTGCCGCGATCGGCGCCGCCGGTGCGCTCATCGCGTGGCAGCTCCGCCGCGGCCTCCCGGAATCCCCACGCTGGATCGAAGCGAAGAATTCAGAGAGTAGCGGTCGAGATTTATCTCGACCGGAGCCGGCCTCGCAGTTGTCGGCGATTTTCTCTCGCGCTCTGCGATCCCGAACGCTCATGCTCGTCGCGTTCAACATCCTCCAGACGTTCGGCTACTACGGCTTCACTTCGTGGGTGACGACGCTGCTCTTCCAAGAGCATGTCGAATTCGTCCATTCACTCGAGTACACGGCGATAATCGCGCTCGCGAATCCGGTCGGGCCGATCGTCGCGATGTATTTCGCCGATCGTCTCGAGCGCAAGTGGCAAATCGCTGCGTTGGCGATCGTCATCGCGATCGCCGGCCTCGCATTCGGCGCGGTGCGTTCGCCCATCGCCATCATCTTGTGGGGCATCGCCATCGCACTCTCTATCAACTGGTTCTCGAGCGCGTTCCATGCGTATCAGGCCGAGCTATACCCGACTCGGATCCGCGCACAAGGCGTCGGGTTCGTCTATAGCTTCGGACGGTTGAGCGCGATCGGCGTCGGCTATGCGGTCGCCGCCGTCGCGCGAGGATTCGGCACGCAGGGTGTGTTCGCGATGATCGCGGCAGCGATGGCGTTGGTCGCAGTCATCATCGCTGTATTCGGTCCGCAAACGAATCGACTCGAGCTGGAAACGATCAGCTCTTAAGCGTGACCGCGACGGTCGAGATAAATCTCGACCGCTCCTTATTTTCCTCCGAAGTTGACGCCTTCGAGGGCGAGGAGCTTCTTCTTGACCGCCGGACCGAAGACGTACTCGCCGATCGCGTCGTCGCCCGCGACCACGCGATGGCAAGGCACGAGCAGCGGCACCGGATTGTTCGCGAGCGTCGTGCGGACGGCGAGCGCCGAACGCGGACGCTTCACCTCGTTCGCGAGCCACGCGTAAGTGCGAACCTGCCCGCGTGCGATCTCGGTCGTCTTCTCCAAAACGAGCCGCTGAAATTCGGTCAAGCTGCCCAGATCGACCGCGACTCGCGCGCTTCGGTCGCCCGCGAGGCCTCGCTTCAGCTTGTCGACGACATCTGCCGGCGGCCTTGGATCGCGGATCGGGGCCGTCTTGAACCGTTTCTCGTGCCACTTGACGAACGCCGCCTCGCTCTCGACTAAGCGCACGCCGTCGACGCCATCGCGACCGTACGAGACGAACGCGTCGCCGATCTTCGTCGGAACCCGCACGTAGGCGACCGCCATGCCGAGACTCGCAAGGACATCCGCGTTCGCGGACTTCAGCACGCTCGCCGAACGCGACTCGCGCACCGCGGTCGCGAGGTCGATCGGGCCGCGCTTCGCGGCCGCCTTCGCCGGTTTGACCTTTGCGGGTCCGTTCTTGGATGGCTTGCCTTTCGACGGTTTGCTCTTAGGCACGCGATGTCACCACGCGAAGTTCGCGATCGCGGACCAGCCGTCGTCACCGGTGCCGCGCCAATCGAAAAACGTCTGTCCTATCGCACCGGCGTTCTTCGCGGCCGCGAGGCACCAGCCGATCTCGTCGGGTGACGGACGGCCGGTCGTGCCGAGGTCATCGCTTTGGCCCGCGACGTTGATCGGGATATCCCGTCCGGCTTGTTGGCGCGTCAGCGACACGGAATCGGCGCATGCGCCGCTCACTTCGTCCTGCGTGTACGAGTGATGCGTCGACGAGTAGAAATGGTGCCAGTACTCCATCGGCTGCATGACGCTCGCGTACGTCGCGATGCCCGCAAATGGATACCGCGCATTCGTCCAGTGCGTCAGCGCCGGCGACATGACGGTGGCGACGACGAGATAGTCCGGGCCGACCGCTTCGCGCACGAGTGCGATCTGATCGACCATCCGCTGCTTCGCGACGTCGCCGTTGCCCATGTAGTTGTCGCCGTCTTCGATGTCGAGAGAAAGGCCGGAGAATCCGTTGCCGGACGGCGTCGTGTATTCCGCCGCCGCGACAGCCGCCGCAGCGTCGGCCGCCGTCGATCGGCGCGGTACTTGCCACGCGATGAGCCGGATGCCGGCGGCACTCGCGCTGTCGATGAATGCATCTAGCCATGCGCGCGAAGCCGGCGTGGCCGCCTCCATGAACGTTCCGCGCGCCATCCGCACCTCGATGTGCGAGATGCCGCTCGCGTGCGCGCGCGCGATGATCGTCGTGGGATCGTACTTGAGATAGGAATTCTCGCCGCTCGCATCTGGCGTGAAGTAGAGGAACATGCCCTTGCCGGAGATCGCGCTCAAGTCCGTCGCCGGCAAAGCACCACCCGTCGTCACGAGCCCGGTCGAAGCGTGCAGCGCGCCTGACAACGTGGAAGCGATGACCGTATACGAATAAGCGGTACCCGGGGCGACCGTATCGTCGCGCCACGTGCGGCCCATCGGCGAAACCGTCGCGATGAGATGCCCGTGCGACGCACCGGCTTTTAGCCGGTAGATCTTGTATTGCGAGACACCAGCCGGCGGCAAGTGCATCCACCCGACGACGATGATGCGACCTCCGATCGGCTGGGCCGCCGCCGAAAACGTCGAGAGCGAATTCGACGGCGACGTCAGCGTGACGGTTTGGCGCCCGAGCGTCGCGTCGTCGGTCGCTGCGGCGATCGTGAACGACGTCCCCTCGGCGACCGTGACGATCACGCCAGGAGCGCCCGTCGCGTTCGGATCGAGCGGAAGGACGTCTGCGTAGTCGGAGGACCAGTCGATGTTGACGCGCGATGGATCGATGCCCGCCGGCATCGCGAGCGACACGGTTGTCGTCCACATTCCGTCGGCCGTCAGTTGCCAAGGCGTGGCTGAGAACGGCGAGAGGACGACCGCGGGGTTCGCGATCGCTGGACTTGCGGTCGCGGAAGCGGAGGAGGCGGGAGACGGCGACGCCGGATCTGCCGTTCCGACTGCGCGGCTCGTCGATGCGATTCGTCGTGCGCGAGTCGTACGCGTCAGATGAGCTGTACGTATTCGCTCAGCACGCTCTGCAAACTCGCGGCTGCGCGTCGCCTGTTTAACGACGAACTGCGCGGGAAGTGTGGCGGCATCGGCGGGCGCGGGCACGTCCTCGACGGCGACCGAATGCGATCCGGTTCCCGTTCCCGCAGCCAACGCTAAGCCGGCGAATGCGGAGCTGCACAACCCGGCGACGAGGGATGCCGCGACGACGCGGACGGCAGTGCCGGAGGGCCACCACGCCTGACCTTGTGCGAGACGTTCTTGTCGGCGGCGCTCGACGAGACCGAGCGGTGGCCGGAGCGACTTGCGAGTAGGTCCGCCGCGCTGCGGCAGGTGGTACATCGTGGACGCTTTCCGTGAACGCGAAACGGCACGAAGCAAAAAGCGACCGCCGCCTGCTCGACGGACGCTAATTGCGAATACGGGCGCGGCGTTTCGGTCAAGCAAAACGGCTGCCCTGTCGAGCAGCCGTCAGATCGCCGAATGGTGACCGTTGTCACCAGTACTATGCGGCGCTATCTTTCTCGACGCGCTCGTGCTCGCGCGCCTCGACGTCGCGCGCTTCTTCGCGCGCGCGGGCGCCGGCGATCTCGTCGGCGTGCTCGACGGCCCAATCGTGGAGCTGATTGAGCACCGGCATGAGGCTCTCCCCAAGCGGCGTCAACGAATAGTCGACGCGCGGCGGCACTTG
>DASQJC010000462.1:0-4119 GCA_035631255.1 Candidatus Eremiobacteraceae bacterium
TTCCCGACCGAATCTCTGACATCACCGCCGAGCGCGCAGCCGGATTCGGCGCGGTCGAGATGTTCGTCGAACGCGCCCGAGCGTCCGACACACGCTTCACGCTGACGGACGAAAACGCACCCGCCGTGGCCGAGATCTGCGTTCGCCTGGACGGCATCCCGCTCGCCATCGAACTCGCAGCGAGCCGCACCAACGCCCTCGACGTCCGCACGCTAGCTCGCAACCTCGATGATCGATTTCGTCTGCTTACCGGCGGCGCCCGAACGGCGCTCCCAAGGCACAAGACGCTCACGGCGTTGATCGATTGGAGTTACGACCAGCTGCCGGCGGCAGAACGGCGACTCCTGAACAGACTCGGCGTGTTCTGCGGTTTCACGCTCGACGCAGCAGCTGCGGTCTGTGGTGGCGACGACTTCGAGCAGGACGGTAGCGACAAGAACGGCCTTGTCGATCTTGTCAGCTCGCTCGTCGATAAATCGCTGATCGTCGTGGCGCCCGGACCCAGACGCGAGCGCTATCATCTGCTTGAGACGACCACCGATTACGTGCTCGAAGAACTCACGATCGCCGGCGAGCGCGACGAGTTCGCGAAGCGCCACGCAGACTATTTCCGCGCGCGAGCCGTCGAAGCGGACGACCGATACGGCTTCGGCTCTGCAAGCGCATGGCTCGCGACGCTCGAGGTCGATATCGAGAACTATCGAGCCGCGATGCGGTGGTCGCTCAACGGTCTCAAGGACGTCCCCGCAGGCGCAGCTATCGCCGGCCATCTCGAGCGTCTTTGGTTCCTCGGGGGCCTCGCCGGTGAGGCTCGCACATGGATCGCGCTCGCGATAGAGCACCTCGACGAAGACCGCTATCCAGCCGTCGCCGCGCGTGTCTGGCGTGCTCGCGCCCGCTTCATGCAGGGCGAGCCGATGCGGGAAAGCGCCGAGCGCTCGATCCGACTCTACGAGCGCGTCGGAGACGTGCGCGGCGCTGCCTATGCTCTTCGCATGCTCGCATACAGCCTGTTGCAAGTCGGCGAAAGCGACGAAGCGAATCGGGTCATCGAGCGCGCCGTCGTCGCTTTTCGAACTCGCGGCGACAAAGTCGGGATCGCGTCGTGCCTTGGATTGCTCGGTGTCAGCGCGTACGCGCAAGGAGATCTCGCGAGCGGCCGGCGTCATTATATCCAAGCCGTCGCCGCGTGCAGAGAACTTGGCGACGAGCTGGCGACGGCGGACGTGCTCGGCAACTTCGGCGAGCTCGAATTCGCAGATGGCCATCCGGAGCGCGCGCTCCGTCTCGTCACCGAATCTCTCGAGATCACATCGCGCGGCAAGGAAGTCGCCAACCTCGCCATCGATCACAACAACCGCGCGGCGTATTGCATCGCGCTCGGCCGCCTGGACGAGGCAAAAGCGTCGGCTCAGGAGGGACTGCGTTGCGCGCGGGGAGAGCGCAACGAATGGAACATCTACGTCGCACTGCAGCACCTCGCGCTGCTGCAGGCGATCGCGGGCACATCGATTTCGGCTGCGCGCATCGTGGGTTTCGTCAACGCGCAGTACGAACGGCTCGGGCTCGACCGCGAAGCGACCGAAAAATGGGCGTATGACCGGCTTTTGGAGGAGCTTCGCAGCCGCCTGAACGCGTCCGAGTTCGAGGAACTGCTCTCGGAGGGCGCGTCGTGGTCTGAAGACCGGGCTGTCGAAGCGGCACAAACCTGAAGCAGCTGTCGGGTTTCCCTGGCCTACGCACATTTACTGACGCGCCGCTGGGTTCCGGATGCTACCATATCCTCGTCGGACGTTTCCGCACGTCTCGGGAGAAAGTGGCCTATGAATCAGGACGATCGACATATGGGCAAACCCGGCGGCGACGGTGACGTCAACAGGCCCAGTCAGGACAGCACTTGGGTCGGCGATCAAGGCCTCGAACTACATCGGCTCATCGCTCGGAGGCGGCCGAGTCGAAGACCAAAACAGAGCGGAAAGGGCGAGGGTGGTACCCATGAACCGAACCACGATAAGCGCTAGCGATTCGAAAAGGTCGCTGCGCATTGGCGCTGCGATCGCCGTCAGCTTCGTGCTGGCCGGGTGCTCGCTCTTCGGCGGCAATCATTCTGCGGTTGTAACTGGGGCGCCGCACCGGTTCCATTTCGAGCAGCTCAAGACACCGGCGAATCCGCCTGTGCCCGTGGCGTACGAGACGAGCTTGCCGATGCCCGAACCGTACGACCCCAACGAGTATCTGCCGGGGATCCGGCTCGGTTCCGACAACGACATGTGGGTCAGCGTTTACGACAGCAACCAGATCGCTCGGTTCACACAGCAGGGCTTGGTCTCGGCCTGGTCGTTCCCGCCGGATCCGCAATGCCTGAATCCGCCAGGCTGCAGCGCCGGACCGACGGATATGGTGGTCGGCCCTGACGGCAACATGTACGTCTCGCTGGCGCAGTACAACGGCATCGCTCAAGTCACGCCGCTTGGCGCCATCACGATCTATCCGCTCGATCCGAACATCTTTCCGATCTTGCCGCAAGGCGAGGGTCCGCGCGGAATCACCATCGGCCCCGACGGCAACATCTGGTTCGATCATTCGAACTCGTCGAATATCGGGCGGATGACTCTCTCGGGCACGTTGCTCAATGCCTACCAGATCCCCACCCTCGGCGGAAACGGCGGTCGCATCACGGCAGGCCCGGATGGCCGGATGTGGTTCACCGAAGTCTCGAATAGTAAGATAGGACGGCTCAATATTCAGACCGGCCATATCGACGAGTTCACGACACCTACGGCGAACAGCTATCCGCATACGATCGTCACCGCAGTCGACGGCAACCTCTGGTTCACCGAACGAGATGCCAATCAGGTGGCGAGAATCACGCCTTCGGGCTTCATCACTGAGTTCAGCACACCCACGCAAGTGTCGCGCCCGGCGTACATGATATCCGGCCCCGACGGCAGTCTCTGGTTCTCCGAAAACTTCAACAGTGCGCTCTGCCGCGTCGATCCTAATCAACTGACCTTTGTCGAGTACACGACACCGCCGCAGTTCCCGATCGTTCCGATCGGCGTTTCGCCGGGACTGAACGGAGACGTCTGGGTGACCGACGTCAACAACGACGCGGTGGCGATATTCACGCCCAACGGCGGTCCGCCGATGCGTCCGCTGCATCGAGTTCGGCCAGTCGCACAACGCTCAACGCATAGCCAGATTCCATAGACGGAACCGTGGGACGGCGATGACAGTCATCAATTCGGTGACTGTCTCGCTGTTCTCGCGGCGCGGGATATGAACCGCATACCCCGAACGATTGCAGCCAACCATGCAGACCAAACTCGCTTGGGGACTTTTCGCAGCAGCGTTGCTCGGATCGGCGACCGGTGTCGCCGCCGCGCCTCGCCCGGCGCGCACCGCGTTGAAGCGGCGCGCGGTCGCAAACGTTGGATCCCTGGTGGCGCGCTACCAGCGCTGGTTGAACGAGTCGCGCGTCGACGCCGCGTTAGCGACCGACAGTCTCAAAGCCGCGATCGGCAGCGACCCGAACCTCGGTCGACGCCGCATCTGGGTCGACGCGCACGGTTCGACGATCCTACTACACGGCGTCGTCGAAACGGACGCTGAATGGCGCTTCGTCGACAAACTCGCTCGCGCCGCGTCACCGGACGGCTCCGTTCGCAACCTGCTCCAAGTACGCCCGCGCTCGGCCGCGGATTGACCTCAAACGCAGCCGTCGTAAATCGCTAATGTTCGTGCCTGCGTTTTCGATGTTATTGGGAGCTCTGATAGGGTTTGCGACGCTCAACGCCGACGCTAATCCATCTCTTGACCGCTACGTAGGCGTGTTCGAGGACAAGAGGTATGCTCAGGCTCTCTATGTCGTCGAACGAAGCGGTCGGCTCTACGTGAGCTATCAAGAAGAAGATGGTGCGGACTGCATGATCGCTGAGCCGGTCCAAGGCGGCATCAAACTCGTGGACGGGCGTCCTTCCGATTACGATTCTCATCAAACGCGTGCGCGAGCGTTCGCGTCGAAACGATTTATCGTGATCACCGCAGTGCGAGGCGGGCTCGAGAGCGGTATGTATCATTTCGTGCGCATCGCGAGCATAGCTCGACCTTCAGACATGA
>DASQJC010000463.1:0-6009 GCA_035631255.1 Candidatus Eremiobacteraceae bacterium
ACGTGATGTTGTCGCCGATGTAGTTCAAGACGCGCTGAAGCTGGTTGCGGGAAAGCCCGCGTCGCGCGACCGCGCTCATCTTCGCATAGCGCCGCAGAATATGCGCGACGAGCGCTGTGCCTAAGCTTTCGGCATAGAGGCGATCGTTCGGCTCGCCCGATTCAAGCTCGGCGCGCAGCGCCCAGCCGATATGTTTGAGCTTCGGATCGCGCAGCTGCATCCGCGGCGCGATGGTGACCGTATCGGCATTGAGTCCCATCGATTCCGCCGTCGAGCGCACGATCGACGGGTTGATGTTGATGCTCAGAATCGTCGTCGGGCCGTCGTCCTCCCAGGCCGCCGAACATCCGACAGGGACGATGTCGATGTCGCCTGGTGTCTGAAATCGGCGGTGAATGGGCCCTTCGGTGCGGCACGTCGCGACGACCGGCCTTCCCATGTGCATGCTGACGTTGTGCGTCGTGCGTGCAGGCACTTCGACGAGTCCGCCCGATGTGTCGTACAACGACGCGTCGAAGCCCGTCCACTGCCGCCCTTCGCTCGACGCGCGAAGCGAGAACTGCATCTCGCTCGATCCTGCCAACCGCGTCCATGCTCGTTGTTCCATGAGATTGTGTATACAATTATTCCACGCGCGTGAGTTGTGAATCCTGAGCGTGACACGTTTTCGTCAGCCAGATCACAACGCGAATAACGTGGCATGTTTTCGTCACCTGCTTAAAAAGTGAAAGCGATTCGTGTTCTGATCTGTGATGAAAAGCCGCCCCGGTCGAGGTAAATCTCGACCGCTACTAAGATCCTCTGCGCGCATGAATTTCGCATGGATGGCAAATCGTACTCTCTGGCGTCCGAATGTCCACGACCGCAGAGCGGCACGGTGATACTCTCTCAAGCGAGTGTGCCAGCGACGGACGCCGGCGCCGATAAGGCGCAGCGGCGAGCGCAAGGTACGCTGTTCTACCTCGAGAGGAGACGCACAAGGATGGGTCATCGAATCCTGAGGGTCGGCCTCATCGCGCTTTTGGTCGTCATCGTCCAGGCAACAAGGGTGCTGGCCGGAACGACCGGAGTGATATCAGGCTCGGTCCTCCTCAAAGACGGCTCGCCGCTACCCGACGCGAAAGTGTCGGCGATATCGCCGAGCGAGACAGTCAACACGACAACCGATCGAAGCGGTCACTTCGCATTCGTCTCACTCATCCCGGACACGTACACGGTGTCGGTGAGCAAAGACGGCTACGACACCGTTTCGCAACCCGGCGTCAGCGTGCTCGCCGATGCGACACAGGTCGTCCGGCTGCACACGGAGGCCATCGCTAAAGTCCTCGGCCACGTGACGGCGACGGCGAACGGGCTCGTGAAAGCGGGCACGACGTCTGACGTCTATTCCGTCAACTCGGCGACGCAGCAAAAGGTGGCGTCGCTGGGCGGCAGCGGTTCGCTCGATCAGGCTTACGGTGCGATCGCGTCGCAGCCGGGCGTCATCGTACCGCCGGGCCAGATGGGCTACATGCAAACCATCAACATCCGCGGCGGCGACTTCGATCAGGTCGGCTACGAATTCGACGGCGTTCCGACGCTTCGTTCGTACGACGACTACGCGACGGGTTCGCTCGCCTCGCTCGGCCAGCAGGAACTGCAGGTCTACACGGGCGGCGCGCCTGCGAACTCAGAGTCGCAGGGCCTCGCCGGCTACATCAATCAGGTCATCAAGAGCGGCACGTACCCGGGCTATGCGACGTTGACGCTCGGCATGGGCGCGCCGACGATGTACAATAAAGTCGACTTCGAAGCAGGCGGCGCGACCGCCAATCGAAGCTTCTCGTACTACGTCGCGTTCGGCGACTCGTCACAAGACTTCCGCTACTTCGATCAGTACAACGGTGCGTCGCTCCAGAATCTCTGGGGAACGCCGTTCGCAAAGCTGCCATGCCCGAACAATGCGAGCGACAGCAACTTCGCATCGTGCTATGCGAGCGGGATCGGTCCCGGGGGCTATGCGCTCGGTCCGCCGGTCGATAGCGTCAACGCTGCGCAGATCTGGGATCACGAGACGGTCGCGAATCTCCATTTCGCGATCCCGCACAAGAGCGACAGCCTCAAAGACGATATTCAGGTCCTCTACGACAACACGTACCTGCACCAGCAATATTATAGCTCGGCTTCGGACTGGACGGTTCCAGGCAATCCGCTCTTCACGAGCCTCAACGGGGGCGGCGCGTTTGGCTACCTGAGCGGTCCGGTGTTCGGCTGGCAATATCTCGGCGGCGTCGGTCAGACGTTGCCGACGACGATATCGCCGGCGCAGCTGGCTGCGCAGATCAATCCGGTGTTCTTCGCCTACAATCCGGATAGCGCGAGAAACCTCGCCGGCGTCGCCGGCCAATTCGCGCCGATCCCGACCGGTCAACGCGACGGTACGGAGAACCCGAACTCGATCATCAAGGTACAATATCAGAAGAACTTCTCGAGCAGCTCATACCTGCGGATCTACGGCTTCCAGAATTGGTCGCTGTGGCCGCAGACATGCGCTAACACCGGGTTCACGAACTTCATCGGCTACTGCCCACTCAACTACTTCGTCGACACGTACACGAGCGGTGTGAGCACGCAGTATGCCAACCAGATCAACGACAAGAACCTCATCAACCTCGAGCTGTCGGACTTCTGGGCGAGCGACTACCGCTCGAACGACGATACGATGATCAATCAGCTCGTCGGCCTCAACCGGGCGATGGGCCTCGATTCGTTCCTCTATCTCGTCGACGCGAAGAATCCGACGAACGGCGTCTGTTACACGTCGACCGGGACTCCGGTGAGCTGCTATAGCGGCAACGCACAGACCGTGGGTCTTTGCGGAGCGGGCACGCAGGGCGCCGGCGTAGCGATTCTCGGCGGCGGCTGTCTTGCAGACCTGCTCTCCGGGCTCTCGCCGCAAGGGCTGCCGTCGTCGGTGCCGACATCGTGCGGCGGAGATCCGTGCGCGTGGTTCGTCGGCGAAAACGGCCGCTACGGCGGCGGCAACAACGCCAAGCCGAATTTCGGCTGGGCCTCGTTGTCGGATCAATGGAAGCCGTCGCAGCAGCTCCTGTTCAACGTCGGCGTGCGCTTCACGCGGTATTCGTACGATCTATCGAACACCGGTGGGCCGGCTCGTGACTTCTGGTTCAACTCGTTCAACAACTCGTGGTGCGTGTTGCCGGGCGCGGGCCAAGTGCCGTTCTACAACAGCGCGAACGACAGCGGCGTCAGCCAGCCGTGTCCGGTACAAAACGGCATCCAAACGGTGCCGGCGACGATGACGAATCAGCCGAACGCGGTCACGACGTTCACCGATCTCGAGCCGCGCATCGGCGGCACGTATACGGTGGGCGAGAACGACGTGTTCCGCTTCAACTACGGCCGATACAACCAGCCGCCGAGCACGGCGTTCGAGCAGTACAACTTGCTCCAGCAAGACCTCGCGTCGTACGACGCGGTGAACTTCTGGCCGATCGGCTTCACATCGACGACGCACGTCATCGCGCCGCCGACGTCGAACAACTACGACGTCTCATGGGAGCATCGGTTCTCGGGGAGCGATGTCAGCTTCAAGCTGACGCCGTACCTGCGGATGACCCACGGACAGATCCAGAACTTCTTCTTGAACCAGAAGACCGGATTCGTCTCAGGCCTCAACGCCGGTAATCAAACGTCGGACGGCGTCGAGTTCGAGCTCACGAAGGGCGACTTCAACCAGAACGGTCTCGCCGGGCTCTTCTCGTTCACGTTCAATCACAGCTTCATCCACTACAGTCCGCTGCAGAACGGCGGCAGCGTGCTCAGCACCGTCAACATCGCGATCCAGCAGTACAACTCGTTCACGAGCGCCTGCGCCGGCGTCGCACCGTCGAACAACCCGAACGCGCTGTGCGGCACTTTCGGCGGCGCGAATGCGGTGGCGACGGAGTCGTCCGGCATCGCGAACCCGTACTTCAACGCTCCGATCCAGCCGTTGTTCGACCTGAATGGCAACTACACGCCGTTCAGCACGATCCCCGGCCTGATCGAAGCGCAGGCCTCAGGCTACGAGATCCCGATCGCGGCGGCGTTCGTGCTCAACTTCAAGCACGACAAGTTCGCCGTCACACCTGAGTTCCAGGTGTTCGAGGGAGGCTACTACGGCGATCCGCTGACGGGATACGGCGTCAATCCGGCGACGTGTTCCGCGGCATTGAACAGCAGCGGCAGCGTTAGCGGCGATCCGCGCTACCCGTTCGGTGGCTCGGGCAATCCGTATGACGCCCTGACATGCGGTGATCCATCCCTCGTGACGGCGACGAACCCGGGCTCGATCGCGGTCCCGGATCCGTTCACGGGCAAGTTCGACAACATCGGCGCGTTCCGCGAACCGAATCACTTCCTCATGCATCTACAGCTCTCGTATGCGGTGTCGCCGCGAGTATCGTTGATCTCGAATCTCTCGAACCTGATCAACCGATGCTGGGGCGGCTCCGTCGAGCCGTGGACGCATCTGGCAGGCAACAACGTGTGCGGTTACACGCTGCCAGGCTACGCGGCGCCGCTGAAGTACGGCGCGAACTTCTACAACCCCGGAGCGACGTTCCAACCGATGGTTCAGTATCCGTATCAGGAGAATCCGACCATCGTGCCGTTCGAAGCGACGTTCCAAGTACAGGTCAAGATGTAGACGACTCGTCTACAAGGAGGAGCGGTCGAGATTTATCTCGACCGCCGCGACCGGAACAGAACGACCGCGGCGGTCGACCATAAAGGTCGACCGCTCCATTTTTTTTCGCGACCGCAAGACCGCGGCGGTCGAGCTAAAGCTCGACCGCCACAACCTCGAGGTTGTCGTAGGCCTAGAACTTCGTCGCGCCGAGTTCCGTCGCCCAATCGTCGTTGGACGGCGCATATTCCGATGCCATCCAGATGCGATTCGTCAACGGACCTTCGTAGCTCGATGCCTCGTAGTCACCCCATCGACCGTCGCCCGTCGGCGCGCCGCCCATGAGAAGCAAGCGCGGGCTCTGCAACGCTCCGAGCGCATCCGTGTGCCGGCGCCCAGCATAGTAGATCGACGGATTGAGCGTGTTGCTCATCGAGTCGAAAACCATGATCATGTTGCCGGCCTTGTCGGGCATCGGCGCGCCGAACGATGCGTCGCGGTCGCCGGTGAACGACAAGATGCCGCTTTGGACCATATTCGCCGCCGTCAGCGACGTGCCGCTGAACGTCGGCGCGATCTCGCCCCACATGACACCCGGAACGGTCGCCCCCGAGCCATTGTTGGCTCCTGTGCCGAGCGCGAACCAGATGTTGCCTTTCGAATAGACCGGCGTCGCGGATATCCGCGTGTCGAGCGTCTCGATGCATTGACTGCATCCCGGCTCGTCCGCATTCGGCGGATACGAGTAGTTCGACGAGGCAGCCGTCTGGATCGTGAGCGTCGGGTTGTTCGTCAGCGCGTGCGCCATCGCGATCACGTTGATGCCGGTGCAGGCGCTCGAACAGTCCGAATCCATGTTGTACGAGCTGACGAAGAGACCGGCCGGCGGCGACGCGCCCTCGACCGTTACCGGCTGGACCGTGTCAAGGGCTACCGAGCCGACTTTGATATCCTTCACGCCGTGTGCGGTCACTGCAGAGCCGGCTTCCATTCCGGCCTTGCTCGCCGCGAAGATCTCATCGTACTCGTAGGCGGACCCGAGCTTGTTGAACATGTTGCCGCCGAAGTAGAACGCGCGCTTGTCGAGACCGATCTGCGTGTAATCGGCAGCATTTGTCGTGCCAAACGTCATGTCGAAAGCGTAGACATTCCACGTGCCGTTCGGATCGCTCGTCTGGCTGACTGCGACCCAATAGAGCGATTGCAACGGGCAATTGTTGATGCCGAACGCGCCCTCGACTTGGAGCATCGCGACCCAGAACCGCCCATCGGTCGGATCGTATATCGCACGCGGATCGCTGTTGAACGGGCCGTTCGGGTCGCACGAGCCGGGGTTCGGC